>JASHVE010000384.1 GCA_030039675.1 Acidobacteriaceae bacterium
CAACTGCCTACTCACTTAGGTTTCTTCCATAAGCGAACCATCACCCTGCAATTCTCTAAGGATGCTTAACGGTCACGCGCACCCAAAAAAATCCAATATTGTCGTTGTAAAAAAGATTTCTGTTCAGCGCATCGGCGTATTGCACATCGTTGATGTTGAACCATAGCCAGCCATCGTTGGACGCGACAATCTCGTCTCCTCTGTGAGCCACCTTATCTCCCACTCCCACAAAGAAAGTACCCTCTCTCGCAGGCTCCCGGTAAGCGTCGCCAATGGCGGCCACCAGGCTGCCTGCTGGCTCCCCAGGCAACAGATACCGCTCGCGTCTTGACCGAAAGCTGGGACGAAAGACATCGAGACTGAATCCGTTTGGATCGACCCACGGGCGATCCAGGATCAGGTCGTGTTGTTCCTTCTCAGTGAAATAATCCTCAGGAACTCGCGTCTCAGTGCTGTCATTCGTGCGAATCTGTTTTCGCCTGGCCCATTCGTCCTCATACTTTTTGCGCTTTGCGACCATCTCAATAATGCTGTTCACGTCTATACAAACCTTACCTCCTGCAGCGAAGTGCAGATGATCTCCCTTCCGCACTGAAATCCCGGATGCTTGCCAGCCCTGAGGACTCACAACAAGCACATAGAGACCGCTTCCGTTCTTTTCAACGCTCTGTATGATCAGGTGCGACCCTGCGCCGCCAAGGGTAAATTCTGTTGCCTGCGCCGAAAACAGCCGGGGAACCCAAAAGACTCCCGCTATGACTGCCATCCACACGAGTGCCACGAAGCCCAGCAAAGGAAGCCACATTCGCGGCCGGACAAGGAGCTCTCCCGCTACATCAGCCCACGTTCGGCCATGCGTGCCTGGGATGTCTTTGACTTCGGCGTGTCCGGTGGTTGCCCCGTTGCCCTCGCTCATATCTTGCTCCGAGGAGTACGGCAATGATCCTCATATCGTGATCTGAAACGGAATGGGAGTCAACGGAGAAAAGCTTACAGAAGTTAGGGAAGCATTCCCTTTTGCGGTCACTCCTCTCCGATATCTTCGTTCCACACATCCGGACGCGCGGCGATGAACTTCTCCATCAGATCGCGGCATTCGCTGCTGTCGAGATCGATCACCTTCACCCCGTTCTCACGCAGCCACTCGACGCCGCCAGAGAAGGTGCGGCTCTCGCCCACCACCAAAGCGCCGATGCGAAACTGCCGCACCAGCCCGCTGCAATACCAGCACGGCGCAAGGGTGGTCACCATCACCAAATCGCGATAGCTGCGCTGCCGTCCTGCGCGGCGAAACGCATCTGTCTCACCATGAATGCTCGGGTCGCCCTGCTGCACGCGGCGATTGCGCCCGCAGCTCAACAGCCTTCCTTCGCGCGTAAACAGCGCCGCACCAACCGGAACGCCGCCTTCTGCAAAACCTTTGTGCGCCTCCTCAAGCGCCACATCCAGCATGCGCCGATACTGTTCTAACTCGTTCAAAAACACCTCCTACTCGATTTCGTCGCGGGCGACGGATCTCGCCGGCCCAGACGCGTTCAGGCAACAGACTTTTCATCGGCGCTATGCGGCACCGAAGGTCTCTCCGGTATTTCTGATTGCGTCTTCGCCTGTTCGTGGTACTCCTGCTCGGTATTGATCTCCCACAGATTCCGCTTGTCTTTAATTCCCGCAAGAATATTGTCGACCGCAACCATCGCCGCAAGCATCGAGTGATCCTGATTGTTGTACTTGTGCATGCCGTTGCGGCCGACCAGAAACAGATTTTCAAAACGATCTACATGCCGGACGATTTCGCCGAATCGATGATATGTGCCGGAATACGCAGGATACGCCTTGGGCACGCGCAACACGCAGCCCTCGCGCACTTCATCCGCATGCAGAATCCCGATCTTCGCTGCTTCCTCGATCGCGAACTGCTTGATCTCCTGGTCCGGCTTGGCCCATAGCGGATCGCTTTCCGAACAGAAGTATTCCAAACCGATCCACATCTTCGTAGGGTCTGCGACTAGAGCTGGGCTCCAGTTATTGAAGATCTGCATCCTGCCTGCCAGGACTTCGGGTTCCTGAATATAAATCCAGGTGTCTTGAATCGGCGAGCCATCCGGTTCGGTGATCTGCAAGCGGTCCACGAGCAGCCCGACGACAAGAAAATCTCTGTAGACAAGGCCCTCGGCGACCGTCTGAATCTCTTTCGGAATCGGCGCGTCTATCGCGCTGAGCAGTTCCCGCACCGGCATGGTCGAAAAGAAATAGTCCCCCTGGATCGTGACCATTTCGCCCTCGGGCGAGAGTGCATCCAGTGAGAGAATGCGGTCCCTCTTCGCACACAACCGGATCACGCGCCAGCCCAGCCGCACCTCACCGCCCGCCTCTTCGACAAGCCCTGCCACCGTCTCCCACAACTGCCCCGGCCCATACTTCGGGTAGAGAAATTGCTCGATTAGCGAGGTTTCCGCGTTCTTTTGGCGAATGCCTGCGCTGATCTTCTGCCTCCGCAGGATCAGTTTCTTCACGAAGTGCGCCACCGCAGTCCGCAGAGAAAGCCCCTTGATGCGCTGCACACCCCAGGCCGCTGCGATCTTCCAGCATGGCACGCCCCACACCTTTTCGGTGTAACTCTTGAAAAAGGTGTGGTACAGTTCGCGCCCGAACCGGTTGATGAAGAAGTCTTCGAGCGTGCTCTCAGGCCGCCGCGGCCGACATTGGGCCTTCGCGTAGCTGAACAGAATGCGAAGCGCCCGCGTCCATCCGAGCCGGCGCAAGGTAGCCGGGGACAGCGAGAGCGGGTAATCGAAGAGTGAACGCTGAAAATAGATGCGGCTCTTCCGCGGCCTTACAAGCATTACGCGCTCCGGATTGGAAAGGGCGACCCCTGATCCGGCCTTGCGCGCAATCCGCACGGCCCGCTCCCGATTCTGGTAGCGAATGGCCAACTCGCCTTCGCTCTCCGGGCCGGCAATCGGCAGAATCTCCGTCCACCAATCCATTACACGGTCGGACTTCGAAAAGAAGCGATGCCCGCCAAGGTCGATCCGGTTTCCTTGGTACTGAATCGTGCAGGCCAGCCCGCCGACACGGTCGCTTGCCTCCAGCACGATCGGCCGGATCGAGGAGCGGCGGCAAAATTCGAGAGCCGCGGTCAAACCGGCCGGTCCCGCACCGATGATGACTGCAATTTGCATGAAGCACCGCAGAACGAGCCGTCTTCGCCCGGTCAAAGTGGGCCACTTCGGCGGGCTGCGCCTCCCGCCCCTTGGACGATCTCCTCTTCTATCTTAAGCTTACCACTCCACAAGCCGGCGCCGTCCGCGACCGTCTCCGCTGTCCCACACAGGCCGAACGCCGCTGATTATGCCTTCGCCGGAGCAAAAACAGTTCGGAACCATTCCAAACTATTAAGCAAAACTTTAACAAACTTTAGTAATGTGAAGTTGCCGTTATCAAAGTTCGAAATTACACTCTAGTGAGCATCAAATCGGTTACTATCAGTACTTCCAGCAGAGATTTTAGGTTCAGACCCTGTACCGGGTATCTCTCCTGTTTTGGCGACCTATCGCGCAGAGCTCCGCGGAGTTGTCGCCTTTTTGCCCTTTTCTGGATTTGCGTGTTGGCTGTAGTTGGAAGTTTGTCGAATCCGGCCGGCAGCCCACCGCCCGGCTTGGGGCCCAGCTGCACGCTACCGTGGCGAGGAGGGAGGTAATGCCGGTGAACCTAGGCGTATCACAAAGCAATGCCGAAACGAGATACCCCGACTCCATTGGGGCTGAACCCCAGTCGATCGCGTTGATCGGTCCCGACGAAGGCCGTCGCCGCGAGCTGGCTGCCGCGCTCGCCGAATGCCGCGAAGCCAAAGTTCGCGAGTTTAACTCTTATCCCCGAGCTCTCGATGACCTTCCGAAGCTGCTGGAGCTCTCCTTCGACGTCATTCTCATCGACCTTGACAGCGATATTGAGTTCGCTCTTGATCTGGTCGAGACTATCTGCGCCAAGGATTCAGCCACAGTCATGGTCTACTCGACTTTGGCCGATCAAGATCTCGTGGTTCGCTGCATGCGCGCAGGCGCCCGTGAGTATCTAATCCCGCCGTTCGATAAGAGCACCGTTGCCGAAGCCCTCGTGCGGGCCGCTGCCATTGCCCGCCCCAAAGTCCGTCTCGCCAAGAAGGCTCTCGGCAGGTCGCTTGTCTTCCTCGGCGCCAAGGGCGGCTCGGGAGTAACGACCATCGCGTGCAACTTTGCGATCGCGCTGGCCCAGGAAACCAGCCAGAGCACGCTGCTGATCGATCTCGCCCTCCCCATGGGAGATGCCGCTCTCAATCTCGGCATCGCGGCGGAGTATTCGACCGACAACGCGCTCCAAGATCCCGAAAGGCTCGATGCAAGCTTCTTGCACCACCTCCTCGCCAAACATCAGTCAGGCGTATCGCTGCTTGCCGCGCCCAGTAAGGTTCCCGAGGTTGACGCCTCCAGAGAAGCCATCGACAAGCTGATGGCCGTCGCGCGGCAGGAGTTCGACAACGTTATTGTCGATGCGGGGTCAAGAATTGATCTGATGAACACCAGCCTCTTCCGCGATGCTTCCACAATCTATCTGGTGACCCAGGCTGGAATCTCCGAACTCCGCAACTCTAACCGGCTCATCTCCCGCTTCTTCGCTGAAGGTGGCCCCAAGCTGGAGGTGGTGATCAACCGGTACGAGCCCGGGTTCCTCGGCGTCACTGAAGAGGTAATCACCAAAGCCATCAGCCGGCCCGTGCGCTGGAAGATTCCCGATGACTACGACGCCACACGGCAGATGCAGAACTCAGCGACCGGACCCTCCCTCTCTGACTCGCCCATCTCCCGCCTCATCCTGGAGATGGCCAGCTCGGTAACCGGGCTTCCCGTACCTCCGGAGAGGAAGAAGGGATTCAGCTTCAAGGGCCTCAGCAGAAACACCGCGGAAAAAAATGCGCCAGCTGAGAAGGCTGCAGGTCCCATCAGCGTAGTGCCCTCCTCCACTTCCCCCTCATCTGCTCCTGCTCCGGCGAGCCCGGGTATTCCCGCCGCTATCTCCTGGGATCCACCCGAGCCCATCGCGTACGGCACACGGCTCGGCTCGAATCAGCTGAACGCTGCGGCCTCGGTGCCAGGAAAGTTTGTGTACGCCCCAGGATCCGGCTATCTGCTGCCGGCGGGAACCCACATGTTGTGGGTAACCTTCAATCCCACAGACGCACCTGAAGACGCCGCCGTGCAGGCCTCCGTTTCCATTGCGGTCACGAAGGCCACACCTGTTCTGCAGTGGCCTACGCCCTCCGATATGCCGTGTGGAGCAGCATTGAACGCCACGCAACTCAATGCCAGTGCATCTGTCGCGGGTACATTCGAATACTCACCTGCAGCCGGCGAAGTGCTTCCCTCGGGCACCCACACACTCTCCGTTACCTTCACGCCGAAGGACAGCGCGAACTACACGACAGGGCAAGCCAGCGTGCCGGTCACGGTTGCCCAAACTGCGCCGGAGATCGAGTGGCCTGCTCCTGAACCCATTACCTACGGCACCCAGCTCAGCGACGCGCAGCTCAACGCCGCGGCATCAGTCCCAGGTGCGTTCGAGTACTCTCCCGCTCCCGGCGAGACACTCTCTGCAGGCTCCCACACGCTGTCGGTCAACTTCACTCCGGCCGATGAGACGAGGTACACGCGGGCGCATGCCAGCGTGACGCTTACCGTGAACCGCGCAACACCGGCCATCGCGTGGCCGGCACCGGAAAAAATCACCTACGGCTCTGCGCTGGGCCACCATCAGCTCAATGCCAGCGCATCGGTTCCGGGCGCACTCGCCTATACCCCCGCACCCGGCGCCGTGCTCGCTGCCGGAGAACACACGCCGTCTGTGGTCTTCACGCCGGATAATCTCTCCGACTACACCCCGGCACAAGCGGCCGTATCGCTCACTGTCGCCAAGGCGACGCCTGCCATTACCTGGCACGCACCCGACTCGATCAGCTGCGCCACTCCCCTCGGCGCCGCACAGCTCAATGCCGACGCCTCCGTGCCCGGAACGTTCGCCTACACTCCTGCCGTAGGTGACACGCTGGCGCCCGGAGCGCACACGCTTTCGGTCACTTTCACGCCGGCTGACAGCGTGAACTACACCACCGCACAGGCGGCCGTCTCAGTGAACGTAACCGAGATCACGCCCAGCCAGATCGCGTGGTCCACTCCTTCGAGCATTGCTTATGGAACTCCTCTGAGCGAAGCTCAATTGAACGCAGCCGCCTCGGCGCCGGGATCTTTTGTCTACGCTCCGGCAGTTGGAGACGTGCTGCCGCCGGGAAAGCACAAGCTTCTGGCTGTCTTCACTCCGGAGGATACGGAGAAGTACGCCAAAGCGCAGGCTACCGTAACGCTGATCGTGGAGGGATTGCCGAACGTTGCATCGCTGCTGAGAGCCGCGACGCAGACGCCCTTTAGCCAGAATGCCGGCGCCCATATTCCCGCCCACGGTGCCGAACGAAAAATGGCGACGGTCAGCAGCATGCCGGCCCCAAAGGTTCAAAGAGAAACCCGCACTTATAAGGGTGCTATTTACGAGAAGGGAGACGATGGCCAATGGCATCTCCAGCAAAAATAGCGGAGACACTGCCTGACACACTACCCGAAGATTTTGGGGAGTGGGACAGCGGAGAATCTCCAGCAGCTCAACCTGCCAACCCGGGCAGCACCGAATCTGCTCCGGGTTTGGGAATTGTTCCCAAGCCTGCCGCGCAACCTGTTGAGACCCAGGCTGCAGCGGCGCCCTCGGGAAATTTGTTGCGTGGCACACCTTTGCCAACGCCAGCAAAGGAGTTCGCAGACGATGGAGCATTTCTCCATCGCGTACGGTCTCTCAGCCCCGCGGTAGATCGCACGCCCGACGTGGTTGCACCGCGGCAGACAGCTGCTCCCGCCATCGACGAGGTTCGTTTTTCTGCGCCTCGTGCAAACGGCGCTGCGGCTGCCACACTGCGCAAGCCTGCACCGGCACCAGCTGCGGCAATGACCGAAGTCGTCGATCGCAAGCCCCCCGTCGCGCAAGCCACGGCGATGAGCGAGGCGGACGAGGTTCTCTTCCAATCCTTCCGCTCCAACGCCGGCGAAGCACCTCAGCCAAAGCCTGCCAAGAAGAAGTGGCCCATGGTCGCGGCGATCAGCAGCGCATCGGGCCTGGCGGTTCTTCTTCTGGCCGTGATTCCTCTGTTCCACCACAGCAAGGCGGTCGCCGCGAAACCATCCACAGTTTCGCAGCCCTCCGTCACCGTGATCGAGCAGCAGCCCGACGGTTCACCCGCCAAGCCGTCGCCGTCTTCATCGACGGTGGGGACTCCAGACAAATCCAAGGACGCAGACCGTAGCGATGACTCCGCCGATGCACAGCCAGCGGCGGACCAGCAGGATGCTGGTCCGTCGGAAGCCCAGTCGCAGATGATGAACGACCAGCTGAACGCGCCGGCCAAGATCCAGCGGCCGCAAACCCAACCCGCCGAAGAAGCTCCTCCCTCTGGCGGCTTTGGCGTAGCAGGCATGGATGCGATGGGCAATAACAACGCGATGGGAAGCGTCTTCGGCGCTCAGAAGGCGCCCAAGGTGCAGGCCGCAACCCCCAAGATTGTGAATGTCTCGGCAGGCGTGGCGGTCGGATTGCTCATCCAGAAGACCGCACCGGTCTACCCGCAGATTGCGAAGTCAGCCCGGGTCTCCGGCACGGTCGTCCTGCAGGCCAACATATCGAAGACCGGAGCAATCGAGAATCTGCGCGTAGTGAGCGGGCCGGTCATGCTGCGGCAGTCGGCGCTCGACGCTGTCCATACTTGGCGTTACAAGCCGTATAAGCTCAACAACGAGCCTGTGGACATCGAGACGACCATCAACGTGATCTTTTCGCTCGCTGGATAACTGACCTGCTGGTCACAGCGCCGTAGCGGATTCATCCCGGTCCGCGCATCGAGGGAAGCTGGGGAGCAGGGTGAGGCTTGGCCAAAAAACGCTTGGGGTAATCCCTTAGACATTTGAAGTGCGACTTACAATAAATATGCATAAATTATTCAGTTTTAAATTCTTACACTCAAAACGCATTCTGGTGGAACAACGTGGTGGGCAGTGAGGGACTCGAACCCCCGACTTCCTGCTTGTAAGGCAGGCGCTCTAACCAACTGAGCTAACCGCCCACGTCTGCGCCATGGCGGAATCATGGCCTCCTGACATCATACCAGCGGAACGAATGGGTTTTGCAGCTCGAGTTGATAGACTCACCTGGTGAGGCAACTCATTATCAATGGGGACGATTTCGGATTGACTGCAGGGGTCAATCGCGGGATCGCCGAACTGCACGCGGCCGGAGTTTTAACCAGTTCGACCCTGATGGCCCGGGCCGATGCCACTGCGGATGCCGTCCGCATCGCCCATTCCAATCCCGCCTTAGGTGTCGGCTGCCACGTCGTCCTCGTTGACGGAACACCGGTGCTCTCGGCAATCCGCGATGTTCCGCATCTGACCCGCCGTTCCAGCGGCCAGATGCCGCCCAGCCTGGTGGGCTTCATGGCCCGCCTTTATGGCAGCGGAGACTCCTCGCGGCTCGTACAAGAGATCGAGGCGGAAGCGAAAGCACAAATTGAATTTCTTCAAGGTAAAGGACTCATTTTAAGCCACATTGACTCGCACAAGCACACGCACATGTTTCCGCAGGTGCTTCGGCCGTTGCTGCGCGCCGCCCGATCAGCCGGGATCCGCACCGTGCGCAACCCTTTCGAGCCCGCCTGGGCCGTCCGCGCCAGCGCCGGGGCACGCCTGGCGCGTGTTGCCGAGGTTAGCGTGCTCCGCTGGCTGCAACCCGTCTGGAAGAGAATCTTGGCCGAAGAGGGATTCGTCACGACCGATGGGACCATCGCGGTGGCGGGCACCGGTGTTCTCAACGCGGCCATGGTGCGTACCTTATTGCGCGACCTTCCAGAGGGTACATGGGAGTTGGTCACGCATCCCGGTTACAACGATGCGGATCTCGAGCGGATACCCACCCGGCTCAAGAAATCGCGCGACATCGAACGGGAAGCTCTCGCCGCTGTGAAGGAATTTCCAGACGTCCGGTTGATTTCCTTCCGCGACCTGCAGCCCGCAACGAACGTTTAACCGGCGCGCTGAATCTTCCCCTCGCCGGTGCGCGTCCAAGACTCAGGATCGGTTTTCATAACCCCTTTTTTCACAAGAGATCTATGCGCATTGGCATCACATGCTATCCCACCTACGGTGGCTCGGGGGTCGTCGCCACCGAGCTGGGCATCGAGCTGGCCGCTCTCGGGCACCAGGTGCACTTCATCTCCTACTCGCAGCCATTTCGTCTCAACGGGCGTGACGAGGGGATCTATTACCACGAGGTGCCGGTGTCGAACTATCCGCTCTTCGAGTTCCCTCCCTACGATCTCGCGCTGGCCTCGCGGATGGCTGAGGTCGCCGAGTACTACGAGCTCGACCTCTTGCATGTGCACTACGCAATTCCCCACTCGGTGAGTGCATTGCTCGCTCGGCAGATGCTGGCCAGCCGCGGCCGCCGCCTGCCCTTTGTGACCACTCTGCACGGGACAGACATCACGCTGGTAGGACTCGACCGCAGCTATCTGCCCATCACGCGCTACAGCATCCAGGAAAGCGACGGCGTTACCAGCATCTCGAATTATCTGAAGGAAAAGACCATCCGCGACTTTGGCGTGACGCGACCGATCGAGACCCTCACCAACTTCGTGAACTGCGACGTCTACACGCCGATCAATGACGAGGCCGCCCGGGCCGAAGCGCGGCTGCACTTCGCCAAACCAGACGAAGCCATTTTTATCCATCTCTCTAACTTCCGGCCGGTTAAGCGCGCGGTGGACGCGGTCAAGATCTTCGCGCGCGTGGCGACGGAACGGCCGGCGCAACTGGTGCTCGTCGGCGACGGCCCCGACCGCTCAGCCGCCGAGTGGCTGGCTCATGACCTGGGCATCCATAACCGCGTGCACTTTCTGGGCAAGCAGGAGCGGGTCAACGAACTGCTGCCCTTGGCCGATCTTCTCCTGATGCCCAGCGAGCTCGAGTCCTTCGGCCTGGCGGCGCTGGAAGCCATGGCCTGCAAAGTCCCTTCAATCGCGACCCGCGTTGGAGGAGTACCCGAGCTGATCGACGACGGTGTCACGGGCCTGCTCTATCCCGTGGGCGATGTGGATGGCATGGCCGCGGGAGCCTTGAACCTGTTGAAAGACCCCTCCCGGCTCGATGCTATGCGCGACGCGGCGCGGAAGAGCGCTCAGCAGCGTTTTTGCGCAACTCTGGTGGTTCCCCGCTATGTGCGCTTTTACGAGCACGTGCTCGCAAATTCTTGACCATCCCTTCCGCCCCTTTTCGTCTATCCTGAATCTGTGCACCACGGAGGTTTCGGATGTTTTCCCCCGCCGTCGCCACCCCCCCCGCCCCGACTCCCGTTGAAGAGATTGCCGCCGCTTTGGAGCGTATCAGCCCCCTGCACGGCCTCTCACTAGACGAACGCCTCTGGCTCGCCCGGCACGGCCGCGAGGTTGTCTCCAATGCCGGCGACGTACTTTTTGAAGAAGGCGCGCCCGCCGAACACATGGTGTTGATCCTCAAGGGCGAGATCCATGTGAGGCGCCAGCACGGCGGCCCAATGGCGCTGTTTATCGGTCGTGCCGGCCAGATGACGGGGCTTCTTCCCTTCTCCCGCATGGTCAGCTACGGGGGCCAGGGCTTCGCCATCTCGCCGGTCTGGTGCCTGCTCGTGCATCGCTCCGAGTTCCCGGAGATGCTCAAGGCTATCCCCTCAATGGCGCAGCGGTCCGTGGCCGTGCTTCTCGACCGCGCCCGTGAAGTCACGCGGATCGAGCAGCAGGCGGAAAAGCTTGCCGCGCTGGGCAAGCTGGCAGGCAACCTTGCCCATGAGCTCAACAACCCGGCCTCAGCTGCGCAGCGCGCTGCTTCCACTCTGATGGAAGCCCTGCAGGCCAACCGCGCCAACCGATTCAAACTGGTCAAACTCTCGCTCAATGAGAAGCAGATCCGCAGCATGGTCGCGTGGGAAGAAAAGGTGCTCACCCGCGCGGTCCCGCTGCCCAGGCCCGTACCGGGATCAGGCGCCCTTGACTATATCTCGCGCGAAGAATCCCTCCGCACCTGGCTTGCTGAAATCGGTTGTGAAGATGTATGGGAGATCGCGCCCCAGCTCGCCGAGCAATGCATCACCACCGCCGATCTCGATGAGCTCCGCGCGTTCTTGAGCACCACCGAGATCTCCATCTCCCTGCAGTTCTTCGCCCGCTACCTGCGCTCCACGCACGCGGCGGAAACCCTTGTCAATTCGACGGCCCGTATCTTCGACCTGATCGACGCCGTCAAAGACTACTCCAACATGGATCGCGCGCCCATCCTCGAGGTTGATGTACCAGCCGGCCTCGACGCAACGCTGGTGATGCTCCGCTCGCGTATGAACCGTGTGAAGATCGAACGCGACTACGAGCCTGGCTTGCCGCGCATCAGCGCCTACGGCGGCGAACTCAACCAGGTCTGGACCGCGCTCATCGAAAATGCCCTCGACGCACTGGGTAACGAAGGGCTGCTCCGCATCGCCTGCCGGCTCGAGGCCGACATGCTGCTGGTGGAGATCTGGGACACCGGCCCCGGCATTCCACCCGAGCTGCAGGAGCGCATCTTCGAGCCGTTCTTCACCACCAAGGCTCCGGGCCGCGGACTCGGCCTGGGCCTCGATTACGCGATGCGCATCGTCCGCAAGCATCGAGGCCATTTGAGTGTGAAATCGCAGCCCGGTTCCACCTGCTTCCGCGTCCGCCTGCCGCTCGACCAGCTGCAGGCGTACTGAAGGGTGTTCTTTGCGCCTTCAGAAGGACACATCGGCGGGTTCTGTCACCATCAGCACGGACTGGTCGCCGGTCTTCTGCTTCCACGCCGCGCGGATCGCGGCGATCTTGGCGCGGTTCTCTGCCGAATCGGCGTAATCGATAACCAGAAGCTTCGAGCGCAGCCGCTCCGGTGTGGAGCTGCCCTTGCTTTCCCATTGGCCGTAAACGTCGATCACGCTCAGACCATCGGGAAACCTCGGTGTCACTTCCTTGTCGAGAAAATCACGCCAGGCCGCTTCGCTGACTCCCTGCTCGGGGTGGTCTGCCGGTCCAAGGCCGAAGTAGAGCTTCGTATCCACCCAGCCCTGCGTTTGTGCGGGATGCGCCGGATCGCCCGCAAGCGTGGGTGCAACCGCCCTAGGGGCGACGGTTGAATGCATGCATCCAGAGGATGCAACCGACATCAGGGCGAGAAACAGAACTGCGCGCCGGTGCATTCGTTCTCCGCGCTTCAGGCAGAATGTTTTTGCGCGAGGGCAGAACAGAAGATTCCGCAGTCTCGAACCGTCGGGCCTGGTGGCCATCGATTTCCTGCGCTCTTATTTTTCCACTTCCACGCCGCGCCAGAAGGCGACGTACCCCTTGATCTTGCGCGCCGCCGGCTTGGGATCGGGGTAGTACCAGGCCGCATCCGGGTTGTCCTGCCCGTCGATCACCAGGCTCATGTAGCGGGCCTGACCCTTCCAGGGACAGGTTGAAGTAGTGCTGCTGGGCCGGAAGTACTCCCTCTTGAGGCTCGATTCAGGGAAATAGACATTTCCCTCCACCTCTTCGGTCTGATCACTTTCGGCCACGACTTTGCCGTTCCAGATTGCTCGCGCCATTTTCTTTCCGGTCGATCCAACTCACTTTACCCGGGACCGGGCTGGCCCAAGACCGGCCCAATGCAGGGAACGGATACGACACTATCAGAGATCAGGCTCTCGTGGCGAGTCTCCGGCACCGGTTCTTCTGCTGCAGCGTATTACTTCGCTTCCGCGATTGACTCGATGTGAACGCTCATCTTGCCGGAATCGGCGGTCGCGGTCACGGTCACGTGATCGCCGTAGAAGTTCTTCACGGCATCCGGGTTGTCAATCGCCCACACCTGCTTCTTTTCTTCGTCAACAAACACGGGAGCCTTGCCGTTCTTGATACATCCCTTCACGCACTCCGCGCCGCTGCCGACATGCTTGGCGCCACAACCTGAGTCCGAAATCCAGCCGCTGATCTGCGTTGAGTCTGCTGCCTGAGCCGTCATCACTGCCAAAGCAAACACGGCCGCCGCTACTGCGAGTACACGCTTCATAAGAACCTCCTCCGGGATCTGGTCGTAAGACAGCTACCATCATGCGCTCTCACACACGGTCCGCACAAGGTACAAGTAGCCTCTGAATTGCAAAAGGATTCACAGGAATAGAACAGTAAGACCGTCCTTCCTATTTTGTCGAATGGTAGCAAAGTCCGGCTTCCACGCGTTTCTGGATGGCCTCATACCGCTGCGCCGCCGCCGAGAAGCGGTTGACCAGTTCGCTCGTTTTCATCAAAAAACCAGGGTTCTTTTCACGGATCGCATCGAGAAGCGGCGCAAACTTGGCCAGAAGAAAGAAACCTTCGCTGTTGCAGTCCACAAACAACTCGGCGGAAACCGCGCCGTGCAGCACCAGGGCCGCAGCCATCTCCCAGTACGTAACCACCTGCCGCAACCACGGATTGTGCGGATTCTCGGGGTTGTCGTAGACGGCGTAGAACTCCTCTGCCGTTTTCGGCCAGAACTCGCCCGTCATCCATGCGCGCGCCTGCCGCATCAACGACTCGGTGCGCAATTCATAGAGCTTTAAAATGATCTCCGCGTCGGCCGGGGAGGCCAGCATGCGCTCCATTGGGGTTCTCTAGCGCCCATACTACAGGATTCTGCCAGCGCGCGTCGCGCATGCCGATTATCCATCCGTTTGTTCAGGCTTCCAGAACCCCTGTGGCCTGAAAGAGCTTGAGTGCCGGATCGAGACCCGCCTCGACTTCCTCTGACGCCATGCCGGCAAACTCGGCTCGCATCGCTGCCAGTAACTCCTCGCGGTCGCGTGTTCCGTCAAGGAGTATAAGCAGCGCCCTCACCTTCGGATCTTCGAGGCTCACCACCTCGTGCAGCAGCGAGGTAGCGTTTCGCTGCGCCCGCGCCTCCTGCCGACAGATCGCGCTCGCTTTCGGCCGCTCTGCCACTCTGTGCGCCACGGGCGCCTTCCAGGCGTGCAACTCGATCATCTTCGCGATAACGAGCCGGATCAGAAACGCAGCGCCGCCCGCATCCAGCACAAACCCGTTTTGCGCAACAAGCGGCTCAAGCTCATCGAATCCAAGGGCGCGCGGCCACGCACTCCCTAGACAGGTAAGCAGAGCGGTCACTCCGGGATGATTCGATTCCATCCGGATGCCGCCGGGCAGCAGAAATGCCGTTGCCCCTGGCGCCTCGCTGGGAACAGCCGTTGTTCGCGAAGCGAAGAACAAGCGCCGGAAATGCCCTGCGGCAAATCTGCGCTGCACGACGCGGTCTGTTTTGCACAACAGGGTCTCCCGGTACATCCGCATACGCAGAAAATCCAGAAGCTGCTCTTTCCGCAGATCGTCGCCGCGCGCAGCGCTCTCCAGCGCGGGCTGAAGCTCGCTCCGGTAACAGGGATCGGGCGGCGCAGGCAGCTCCGCGTCGCTCAGATATTGCAAACCGTGGCGGCGGGCGTGAGCAACAAAATCGGAGAAATAAACCGGATGGTAGGCGTCGGTCATCTCATCGTGACAGGTGATCGCGGGATCGCGCTTCTCCATCTTCACCAGCTGCATCTCCAGCAGTCCGCGATAAACGTCATCCTGCAGCCGCGCTTCTTTGAGAAAGTTCAGGAGGTGGAGGCCCTCGGCAACGCGCTCTTTCGGGTCGTCGAGGGCCTTGGTGCCAAAGAGCATCATCTCGCGCATCATGACGCGCAGATAACTGCCCGGCAGTGCGTTGTAGCTGACGAACGCGATGCCATCCTGCACAAGTAATTCACCACACAGTCCCAACAGCCGGTCGCGCACCGGCTCCGGAACCCAGGCATAGACTCCATGGGCCACAATGTAATCAAACCGGCCCAGTTCCGCGCCCACTTCAAGCAGATCGCCCTGGAACAGCTTTACGTTCTTCAGGCCGAGTTCGCGAATGCGTTCCTGGCCGCGCTCGATCGGCATGCGCGCAAGGTCGAAGCCGACGAACTCGCCATCCGGAATCGCGTAAGCCATCGGAATGAGATTCGCGCCATCGCCACAGGCAATTTCAAGTACACGGCAGCGCTCAACCGGAGCTGGCGTCAGGCCATGCAGAATCGCCATCGCCGCCAGCCTGTCAGGATGTGTATGCGCATACGGCTGGCTAGGATAGGCGACGGCATCATAGGGATTCGGCGCGGCGTTCAGTATCTTCCTCCCGCATCCCAGCTCCTGCGATGCCGCTTGTGTATTCTGTTTACGCCGGCTGCAACTCCCGCTTTTCTTCCTTGCCCTTCTCGATCAACGGCCCGTGGGTTTCGGCCGTTGGCGGAGGCGGTGCATCGCCGATGCGCTTCGAGTAGCTGCACACGATCGCATTCTCCTCGGTTGCCGCAGCGGTCTTCTTCCCGCGCTTCTTCGGCGCAGCCTCTTCCTCGGCAGCCTTCTTCTTGTTCGGGCATTCGAGATACACGCCCGACTTGAGCACCTTTTCGACCAGATATGGACTGCCGCACTCCGGACACTTCTTCGGTACGGGCTTGTAATTCGACGTGAAGTCGCACTTGGGATAATTCGTGCAGCCCCAGAAGATGTTGCCGCGCCGCGCCTTGCGCTCGGCGATGTCGCCCTCGCCGCACTTCGGGCACTTCATGCCTGGGATCAGGTTCTGCTTGATGTATTTGCACTTCGGATATCCCGAGCACGAGACAAACTCGCCGTAAGCGCCCTGCCGCAACACCAGCGGCTTGCCGCACACCGGGCAATCCTCGCCCGTTGGCTCCGGCGGCTTCTGCTGCTGCTTCTGGCTCAGCTTGCGGAAGGTCCGGCACGGCGGATCGGCGTTGTAATCCGGGCAGGCCATAAACGGCCCAAACAGCCCGCGCCGCAGCACCATCACCTTGCCGCAATTCTCGCAGTACTCTTCAGTATCGCCCGCCTCCTGCGCTTCCGGCGTGTTCAGGTCCGGCTTAGAAGCGATATTCTCCTTGGTAAACGTGCAACTCGTCGGGTCTTTTTTGTTATATGCAGAGCAGGCATAGAACGTGCCGAACTTCCCCCACTTGAGGACCAGCGGCGACCCGCACACATCGCATTTCTCGTTGGTCACCTGCTCCATGCGCTTGATGTTTTCCATCTTCTTGCCGGCAACCTTCAGCTCTTTCTCAAAGTGGTCATAAAAGCCATTGAGCAGGTCAGTCCATTTCTCCTTGCCCTCTTCAATATCATCCAGCTCCTCTTCGAGCTTCGCTGTGTACTTGGTGTCGAAGATGTAGGGAAAGTTCTTCACCATCAGGTCGCACACCACTACACCGATCTCGGTTGGATAGAACCGGCCGCGCGATCCGCCGTGTTTCACGACGTACTCGCGATCCTGAATCGTATTGATGATGGACGCATACGTCGACGGCCGCCCGATGCCCCGCTCTTCCAGCTCCTTCACCAGCGAGGCCTCGTTGTAACGCGGCGGAGGCTGCGTCGCGTGCTCTTCCGGCAGCAGCTCGTCCCGCTCGAGCACCTTCACGCCGTCGAGGTTCGGCAGCCGGTTTGCCGACTCATCATCGTCCTTTTTATCTTCGGAGACCTCATACACCTTCAGGAAGCCGTCGAAGCGCAGCACCGACCCGCTCACGCGAAAGTCATAGGTCTTGCCGGCCTTCTTCGCGTCCGCGGTGATATTCGCCGTGGTGACGTCATAAACCGCAGGCACCATCTGCGAGGCCACAAACCGCTTCCAGATGAGCGTGTAGAGCTTCAGTTGCTCGTCGGTCAGATAGCGCGCAATAGACTCCGGCGTACGCGCAGCATCCGTCGGCCGGATCGCTTCGTGCGCATCCTGCGCGTCCTTCTTGCCCTTATACACATTGGCCGCCGCGGGCAGATACTGCGCGCCCAGTTGCTTCGCGATCCACTCCCGCGCAGCCGTCACGGCCTCCGGCGCCACGCGCGGAGAATCGGTACGCATGTAGGTGATCAGACCGGTTGTGCCTTCCGATCCAAGATCCACGCCCTCATACAGCCGCTGCGCCACACCCATCGTGCGCCGCACGTTGAATCCCAGCTTGTTGGCCGCGTCCCGCTGCAACTGGCTGGTGATGAATGGCGCCACCGGCCGCCGCTGCTGCTCGCGCGACTGAATCGACGCGATCGACCATTTCGCGTCCTTTAGATCGGCCAACGCCGCATCCGTGGTCTTCTTATCCGGCAGCGCATTCGCGATGAACTGATCCTTACCGTTCTTATCTGGGCCGTCCTTGTCTTTTCCGTTCGCAACCCGCGCCGGCTCGCCATTGATGCCGATGAACCGCGCCTTGAACTTCGATTCTTTACGACGTTCTGGATGGAGGATCGCATCGAGCGTCCAGTACTCGACCGGCTGGAACGCGCCAATCTCCCGCTCGCGCTCGACGATCAGCCGCAGCGCCACCGTCTGCACACGGCCGGCGGAAAGCCCGCGCCGCACTTTGTCCCACAGGAGCGGTGAAATCTGGTATCCCACGAGCCGGTCCAGCACGCGCCGCGTCTGCTGCGCGTCAACCAGATTCTGATCAATATCCCGCGCGTGGTTAAAGGCATCCTGCACGGCCTTCTTCGTGATCTCATTGAAGGTCACGCGCCGGATTTTCCTTCTCTCCTTGGCGTTGGTGCCGAGTTGCAGCGCAAGGTGATACGCGATCGCCTCGCCCTCTCGGTCCGGGTCGGGCGCGAGATATACCTCACCCGCCTTCGCCGCCAGCTTCTTGAGCTGCTCCACCACCTTCTCTTTGCCCGGAGACACGATCAGATCCGGCTCAAACGTCCGCTTCTTCAACTCCACGCCGATATCGTTCTTCGGAAGGTCCATGATGTGCCCCACCGAAGCGCGCACATCGAACCCTTTGCCCAGATATTTTTCGATCGTCTTCGCTTTTGCGGGGGATTCGACGATCACCAGTGATCTACTCGTTGCCATCCTGAATTCAGTTCCCTCTCACTCTTTCCTGCGCTGCCAGCCTATATTGACTCCTCCGCAGCGTCTTCGGTTGCGGTCCGGCATCTTCCGGATAAAGTTCCCTGCTGGGACTCTACCCTGTTTGGTTCACTTTCGTTCCACCTCAAAAACCAGCCCGCAAATGTTGGACCCTACCATGGAATACCGTTCCATTTCCACTCCCGGCGGTCTGTTTGCCCCCTTTGCAGAGGCAAAACCCGCCTCGCCGCGTGGAAGGGGCTCCCGCCGCAAACTCCTGCTGAATCGTCCGTTGGGAGTCGTTTCCAGACGAGCCATCGAGTCCCGCCTGGCTAGAGGAAAAAATTTTCGCCCCTTCCACATTTAGCGCCGACCGCTCCCCAGAAACAGCCCCCTACCAACCCGCCCCCTACCCTCAAAGCGTCCTCACATAGTTCTTGCCCGGCAAACAGCGTATCCGGCCGGCAATCTCCAACTCAAAAAGAGCCGTAAACACCTCTGAAGAAGTGAGTTGCGTCTCCAAAATCTCCAGAATTTCATCCATCTGGAGGCTCTCGTCCGTGCGCAGGACCTCCAAAACCATCGATTCCTCGGGCCGCAGCCCCGGATCAGGCAATAAGGATGCGCTGGTCCCGGCTTTGGATGCAGCCTGGTCGTGAGCCGGAGCCTCGGCTTCCAGTTCCAAGCGTATCTGAGAAGGCAGATCCTCCCAAACGTCCTCCCATGTGGCAACCAGTTTAGCCCCCTGTTTAATCAATGTGTTAGGCGTCCATGAACCCTTGCTGGTCACGTTCCCCGGCACAGCGAACAGGTCCCGGTTCTGCTCCGCTGCGCACCGCGCCGTCACCCGCGTGCCGGAGTTTTCGCTCGCCTCCACCACCAGGACCCCCACGCTCAGCCCGCTGATGATCCGGTTCCGTCGGGGAAAATTCTGCGGCGCGGGAAAGGTCCCCAGAGGGAGCTCGCTTACGATGGCCCCGCCGAACGCGAGAATCTCCTCCGCCAATTTTTGGTTCTCCTTCGGGTACACCACGTCCACGCCCGTGCCCCAGACCGCAAGCGTCGGCATACGTGCCGCCAGCGCCCCCTTGTGCGCGCAGGAGTCGATGCCCCGCGCCATCCCACTCAAAATCAGCAAGCGCCGCGCCGCCAGATCCCGCGCGAGCATCTCCGCTACGCCTGCGCCGTAGGGCGAAGGATGCCGCGTTCCCACCACAGCGATCGCCGGCCGGTTCAACTGCTGCATATCGCCGCGCACCCAAAGCACCGGAGGCGGATCGTAGATTTCTCTGAGCCGTTCCGGATACGCCGCGCACGCGAAGGTCACTATAGAAGCGTTCTGCGCCGCAACCTGGGCCCACTCCACTTCGGCCGCGGCGCGTGCCTTGCCATCAAAGATGAATTGCGCAGCCTCAGCCGGAAATCGCAATCCTTCGAGCTCGGTCAGCGCCAGCTCGAAGACGCGGCTCGGCGTGTCGAGCTGCGTCACCGCGTCGAGAATTCGCTTCGGTCCCAATCCCGGCACGAGAGCAAGCGCCAGCCACGCGAGCCGATCAGTGTCCAACTCCGCAGCGCGCGCGGTCATCGCGTCCTGTCTTCGATCTTCAGCGCACACACTTCCGCTCTCCTTAGCGAAACCAGAATGGGGCTGCAAGGTAATTGAAGCGACGTTATTACCACGGGTTACTGAAAGTCAAGTCTCGGTTACTGCGAGTCAACACCGGCGCACTTTTTCTGCAGAGTCTCGCTGCATGTTTCGGCGATGATCGTTCTCGTAACTCCCCGGATGCAGACCACCGCATTCTTGATTAATCGATAAAGAAACAAACCCGTGCAAAGTTATCCATCTTTCGCACGAATGGGATTATCAGTGAAAGTTAGCTTTCTCAGTCGCTGGTTGATTGCGGCTTGTCTTCTGTTTTTGGTTGCCTTGGAAGGCGGAGCTCAGCAATTGCGCCAGACGTTGCATGGCCATGTGCGCACGGCGGTCCTGAATGGCCAGGCTGCGCCTGCGGGACTCGTTCCGTCTGGCCAGCGGATGCAGCTTTCCATCGTTCTGCCGTTGCGCAATCAGGCAGCACTCGCCAGCCTGCTGAACCGGCTCTACGATCCGTCGAGCCCCGATTACCACCAGTTCCTCACCACTGCGCAGTTCGCAGACCAGTTCGGCCCCTCGCAGGAGGATTACCAGGCCGTCGTCGCGTTTGCGCAGGCCAACGGCTTCACGGTCGGCGATGCGCCGGCCAATCGCATGGTAGTTCCCATCAGTGGCAGCGCTGCGCAGGTCGAGAAAACCTTCCACGTCAAGATGGGGCTCTACCACCATCCCACGGAAAACCGCCTCTTCTACTCGCCGGACCGCGAACCGTCTCTCGATCTCAACGTGCCGCTCGCTCATATCGCCGGCCTGAACAACTACTCGCTCCCGAAGCCCCTGTTCACCCACGCATTGGCTCAGCCGGACGACTCTGACCAGGCAACTACTGGCTCCGGGCCGGGCGGTTCCTTTCTGGCCAGCGACATTCGCGCCGCCTATTATGGCGGCACAGCGCTCACTGGATCGGGACAGACCGTCGCACTGCTCGAATTCGACGGCTACAACCCTAGCGATGTCTCCATGACCTTCACGAGCGTCGGTCAGTCCAGTACTGTGCCGATCAAAAACGTGCTCCTAGACGGCGCATCGGGCGCTTCGATTTCCGGTGATGACAGCGAAGAGGTCATCGACATCGTGCAGGCAGCCGGCATGGCTCCCGGACTGAGCCAGGTCCGCGTGTATATCGGCAGCAATGATGTGGATGTGCTGAACGCGATCGCGTCTGAGGATGCTGCGCAGCAGGTCAGCATCTCCTGGACATGGAGCCCCGACGATCCGGCGACCGACGAGATCTTCTTTCAGGAATGCGCCGCGCAGGGCCAGAGCGTCTTTGCCGCATCCGGTGACTGGGGCGAATTCGATCCGTATTTCGACAACTTCTATCCCGCCGAAGACGACTTCGTGACCGCAGCCGGCGGGACTGCTCTGACAACGGACGGCCCCGGCCTGGGATGGGCTTCGGAAACCGCGTGGAACCGAAGCGGCGGCGGCATCAGTCCGGACGGAATTTCGATTCCCGCGTGGCAGCAGGGCGTGGCTACTTCCAGCAACGGTGGTTCAACGACGCTGCGCAACGTGCCCGACGTAGCTGCCGAAGCCAACACCGACAACTACATCTGCAACATGGGCGTCTGCATGAGCAACTACGGCGGCACCAGTTTTTCCGCGCCGCGGTGGGCCGGCTTCATGGCGCTCGTCAATCAACAGGCCGCCCAGGCCGGTGCACCGTCCATAGGCTTTCTCAACCCGGCCCTCTACGCGATTGGCGAGGGTTCCGGCTACGCAGATGATTTTCACGATATCGTCACCGGCAACAACGATGCGCGGGGCAACTGCTGCGGATGGCCCTACTACAACGCCGTCCCTGGTTACGATTTGGTCACCGGATGGGGAACTCCGGCCGGGCAGGACCTCATCAATGCGCTCGCGCCGCAAGCGTCCCCAAGCTTCACGCTTTCTTCTTCGGCCAGCACCGTCACCATCGCCCCCGGCGGCTCCGGAACCGCAACGATCACAGTCGCCGATATGCCCGGCTTCTCCGGCAGCGTGAATTTATCGCTGTCTGGAGTGCCCACCGGCGTAACCACAAGTTGGAGCGCCAATCCCGTCGCCGGAAAAAGCACGCTCACGCTCACAGCGGGCAGCTCCGTGGTGCGGGGTTCGTATCTGATCACCGTTACCGGCGCGTCCGGCAATGCCAACGGGTCCACCAGCTTTGCGCTGGTCGTGAATGCTCCCGGATTTACGCTGGTGCCTTCGCCCGCGAGTCTGAAGCTCTATCCCGGAACATCCGGCACCGTCACCATCTTCGCTACCGGCGCGGATGGCTTCAGCGGCAATGTAAATCTTGCCGTCACCTCCGGCCTGCCCGCTGGCGTCACAGCGTCATGGGTTGCAAACCCGACCACCGGCGCCAGCTCGCTTACGCTGACGGCCAGCAACTCTGCCTCCGTGAACAACGACGCCATGGTGACGATCACCGGCACCTCGGGCAATCTCACTGCGACCACGACTGTAGCCGTCGTAGTGAGCCCCCCGGTCTTTTACCTCAACGTGTCGCCGTATCCTTCGACCATTGCGCGCGGCACATCGGTCACGTTGGCCGTCTCCGCGATTCCGGTCAGCCAGTACACTGACACCATCAAGCTCTCCGCGCCCGAACTGCCGCCAGGTGTAACAGCATCTTTCAATCCGGCCTCGATCAGCTTCGGCCAAACCAGCACGCTCACACTGACGGCAAGCAGCACTGCTTCCATTGGCGCGGGGCTGATCGGCATCCAGGCCAGCGGATCGCTTGCGGAGACCATCAACCAGTTCAATCTCACGGTCACGGCCAGTCCTTCGTCCTCGTTCACGCTGACGCCCGCGCAGACCTCGCTGGCTCTCGCGCAGGGAGCCGGCGTCAACGACAGCATCGTTATCACTGCGCAGAACGGATTCACGGGTAATGTGAATCTCTCCGTTACCTCTGCCCTGCCCGGCGGCGTTACCGCATCCTTTGGACCGAACCCGGCTAGCGGAAACAGCCAGTTGACGCTCACCGCAAGCAACATCGCCACCGGAGGCTT
>JASHVE010000385.1 GCA_030039675.1 Acidobacteriaceae bacterium
GCTCCTTCGCGATTCTGAACTTCAGCGCGACGACGACATGGTGATGTACCGTTACGATGAGCCCCGGCGCTCCATCAATCACCGCGATCCGTGCTCTTCGTGCAAGCCCCGAGTTCGTCACTGTTTCCGTGGCAATTGCTCTGGCGCCGCGAACCATGACTTCCGCCCCTGCGGGCAAGGCGCCCAGATCGGCCTGACGCACCGCGTCCGGATCAAGCACAGCGATAAGCGCGCTCATATCTCCTCCGCGCGCGGCGGCCAGAAATGCTTCGACGACCCTCTGATCCCGGTTCAGGCTCTCAGGTGGAACTGGAACCCTGCCACGAATGCGCTGGCGAGCCCTGCTGGCTAACTTCTTGGCCGCCATTGCCGACCGGTCCACGATGAGCGCGATCTCCTCGAACGGTGTGCCGAACATGTCATGGAGAACGAAAGCCACGCGTTCGGCGGGAGTCAGGCTATCAAGGATTATGAGAAGCGCGAGGCCGACCGAGTCGGCCATGATGATGTCTTCTTCCGGATCGACCCAGCGCGATGGGTTAGACCGAAGCTCCGACAGTTCGGGTACCAGTTCGTTTTCTCCTCGCGCTTTGCGCGCGCGCATCATGTCTAGGCACACTCTTGCCGTGACGGTGGTGAGCCATGCACGCAGATTTTGCACTTGGCTCACGTCGGAACCATGGAGACGCAGCCATGCGTCCTGCACCGCATCGTCTGCTTCGCTTAAAGAACCGAGCATTCGATAGGCCACCCCTCGCAGGTGAGCACGGTTCGCCTCGAATTCTTCCGTCAACCAGTCGCGCCTGATCATAGTCACCTTTCCCCACGCCCGTTCGTCATCGTTATGACGAACAGAAAGGGGTTGAAGTGACGGCGACGGGAGGACTTCTGTGTATCTCCTCCCTATGATCATCCCCTGAATGGTTACTTTCCGCAGGCAGAGAGGTGGATTGCTATGCGTGTTTTCAGCGCTCAGTTCAATATACGGAACGACTTTCTCACAGCGTTTGAAGCTGCGCGGGACAGGCTTCTGTCAGCGCTTGCACAGGAACAACCGAAAGGCGTTCGTTACACATGGTGCAGGCTGCCGGCGAGTCATACGTTTATCGGCTGGCTCGAACTCGACGACGGCGTGGAGAATCCCCTTCCGGCCATTGCGGCTGGTTGAGACTTCCAGGAGAAGGTGAGGAGTTGGGTTGTCGATCCACCGGTTCGCGACCAACTGGAAGTCATCGGGTCATACCAGTCTGTCCGCAAGTTCCGATGGACTGAAACAATGTCGTGCCCGGAAGACGGGAGTCTCACTTCGAGGACAGATTATGTTTGCAGCTTATATCGCGGTGACAGTGCTGGCTGCGACAGCCAACCTCTGGGCAGCCACGAATGACTTTCGTCGTCTCGAATGGGTTGTGGCGAATCTCGACGAACTGAAAGTATCTCGTTCCTGGCTGTCGACCCTCGGCGCCCTGAAGGCTTTGGGCGGCCTGGGGCTTTTGGCGGGTCTTGTTGCCCCGTGGATCGGAATCGCCGCTGCAATAGGCCTAATCCTTTTCTTCATCGGCGCCTGCGCCTTCACCGTGCGCGTCCGCTGGTACAAGCATCTGGTGTACCCCACGGTGTGGCTCATGCTTGCTGCCGGCTCGCTTGTCCTGCGGATCAGCACCGTTCGCCTGCACTAATGCTGAAACCAGCCGCGATGCTACAGAGGGGAGTTTCCTGCCCATCGTCCTCTCGATTATTGAGGGGCCCCGAAACTCAGCGAGTGCGATTTAGACGCTGAAGGTGTGTACGGCCCCAGGCACAAATCGTTTCCAGCACCGGCACCAGGGTCCATCCATAAGGCACGAATGAGAGCCGATGCATTCGCGGAAGCTACGCGACGAGAACACCGGAAATGGGACGGCCTCCATCGGGCGCGTGTTACTACTTTCGCTGTTGCTATGGTGGCTTTTCTGGCCGGACTGCAAACCTAAAGCGACCTCCGGGGCTGTTCTTGAGAACGTGATCGGCGAAGCAGTCGTCAACCTTCAAGTCGAGCGGCGCGGAACCCCGCGCTTCGCTGCCACGCGAGAACGGTTTCCGCGGCGAAAGTAGGAGGGGTCACCACAAACGGGCATGTGGCAAAGTTTTGTCTGGAGTCTGGCCAGAACATTCCATCTCGTCACTTAGTCCGCCTTGCGCCCGGCTGCATCAACGACGCTAGTAGAACCGCCACAATCCCAACCAGAAACACGCCGTCAAACGTTCCCGCCCCGCCAATCGATGCAACTGGCGCACCCAGTCCCCGAATCTTGCCCAAATTCATTAGGTCTGCGCCGATGAGCGTACCCATGCTTCCCCCAACGTAGGCGAGTGGTCCCGCTTGCCGCCAGGACAACACCAGCGCGCAGACCACGGCGACAATCGGAGGGATGAAGATCGGGAGAGTGATTCCGACTCCGCGCACCGGCTGCGCTAGTTGGTGCGCTGCGAGCGCCACCGCTGCCACGGCAAGCGCAGACTTCGTCACAAGCCGGTTCTTGAGCGCCAAATAGAGAGATAGCATGATTGGGATGAGTGCTCCGCCTACATTGATCGCCAACACGGTCGCTGGCCAGTGATGCACCACGGGCACTACATACCGCATCCCGTGATGGTGCACCACCGTTCCTGAAATCACCTTCTCCGGCGGAAACTTGGTCAAAGGAATGTTGATCGAACTGCCCAGCAGCGTGAGCAACAGAATCCACATCGCGTACCGCGGCGAAATCCCCATCTGTTCGTACGCATAGTGCAGAATCCTGAATTCGACAAGCGCAACCAGAACTGAGAAAAGAAGAAACAGGGCCAGCAGGAGCGGCCACTCCATAGGGAAGTAGTTCATTCTGGAAAGTTGCATCGAGGCTCAATCTTCTTCAACAGCGATCGTGACGATAGTGTATACGCACGTCCCATCTGCTTGATCGCGCACGAGGATTGTTTCCGGAAAACTGGCGCAGAGCCGGCATTTCGGCACTAATTCGCTCATACGGCGCCGAAGAAGCTGCCGCGATTATGAAGGTGCTTCGGTACGTATTGGGCGAACCATGCACATCGAATCTCGGTTCTGATGAGGAGCACTCGGCTGTGAATCGTTCAACAGCAAACTTCGCGAGGATTTTGGAGTTACGAAGCACCGCGGGTCAGCCGGCCTCAATATCGCGGAGGAAAAATGGGCATGTTGTTAGTGCCGCGGTGCATCGCCCCGTCTCTGCGTGGTTGCTGTCAGTTCGCTTTGGTTGGCAACGGGTTGCAATAAGATTGATCTGGCCCCATGGCATATCCTGCCAAGAATCCTATGCAAGAGCGGTTGGCTGGTATCGCGGTTCTCATCCCCGCGTGGCAGCCCGACGAGCAGCTGGTGGAATTGGTGCGGTTACTTGTACGCTTCCCCTTTCGCGCCATCGTCGTTGTGAACGACGGAAGTGAAGCGTGCTATGACCAGATCTTCGCGCAGGTTGGTGCGATGCCGCCGGCGATCGTGCTCCGGCACGAACGGAACCGGGGCCAGGGTCGCGCCCTGAAGACAGCTATGCGGTATGTGCTGGAGACGATACCAGGGCTCGCGGGTGTGGTAACGGCGGATGCGGACGGGCAGCACTCGGTCAAGGACATCGTCCGCGTGGCCGAGGCAACGGCTGCAGGTGGCGGCATGCCGGTTTTAGGCGTCCGCAGCTTTGGAGAAGGTGTTCCGTTGCGCAGCCGATTCGGCAACGTCGTCACCCGGTACGTCTTCTGCGCTCTTTCAGGCTACTTAATTGCGGATACTCAGTGCGGACTGCGTGGTATACCTAGCCGCTTGATACCGGCAATGCTGGCTGTGAAAGGAGACCGCTATGAAATCATGGCCAGCATGCTCACTCAACTCTGCTGGTTAGGTGTTCCCCCACTCGAGGTGCCAATCGACACGATTTACATCGATCAGAATCGCTGTTCGCACTTCAGGCCGATAAGGGACTCAATCCGCATCTACCTGTTCTTGCTGCGGCTATATGCGGCAAGAATCGCCCCCATGTGCTTCGATCTCGTCGGCTTCGTGCTGGCCTTTGCAATGATGCATCACGTTGGCACGGCGATGCTGGCCGGGCGTATCGGAGCAATGGCGGCGGTCACTCTGCTGGAGTGTTTCGCCGCAACCAGGCGCAGAGACGTGATCTACTCGCTGCCGAAGCAAATAGTGATGCTGGCCTGTACCGGACTTGTCTCCTATTGCGCCGTCCGTGTCCTGGTGGGATGGAAGTGGAGTGTCATTGTGGCCAAACTGCTGGTAGAAGCGGCCATCTGGCTCGCGCTTGCGGCGCTTCCGAAACGGGCGCTCAGTCTAAAAACTGAAGACGGGAAGAGACCCGATTAGGAATTTGCGTAAGGAGATTTGAATGTGTGCATGGTGCCGTTTTCTTATGGTGCCGTTTTCTTGAGGAAAACGGCACTTGAGAGCATCAACTCTCCCTACGCCAATTCCTAATCGGTCTAGCGGTTCGCGACCGCTGCTTTGGCCTTCTGCGCCATTGCCCAGGCAAGGTTATTTTTGGCCAGCTGGAAGTCTGGCTTCAGACGCAGTGCCTGGCGCTCGTTCTCAATGGCCGCACCCCACTGCTTGAGTCCTGCGTACGCCGCGCCCATATTGTTGTAAGCCAGCTCGGAATGCGGATTCAGCTTGAGCGCTTGCCTGGCTGCGTCAATACACTCTTTGTAATTGCCCGCCTGATATTGAAAGAGCGACGCATTGATCCAGTAGTCGGCATTCTGGAGCGGAGTCGCTTGTAGCACTGCCCGCATGGAGACATCGGAGGGGTCGAGCCGCAGCGACCCCGCGGCAGTTGCGCGTGCGTCCGCCTGGTCGCCGCCGGCACTATACGCGAGCGCGAGCAGATCGCGGGCTGGCAGATAACTTGGGTTCAGCGTCACAGACGTCTGCAACTGGCGCAACGCGTCTCCGATCTTTCCGCTCTGGTACAGCCAGCGGCCATAGAAATAATGAGAAGCGTTGTCCAGCGGATCGAGGGCGATGGCGCGTTCGAAATGAGCGGTTGCATCCTGCGTCTGACCCAGGGCGCCATGCACGATGCCGAGATTGATCTCAAGGGTCTTGTAATTGGGGGTGTAATGCAGGGCACGGTCGAAGTATTCGAGGGCAACCGGATAATTGCCCCTGCTCATCTGAGTGACGCCGTAGTTCATCAGGCCACGGCCGTTGCCGGGGCACTTCCGCACATCATCAAGCCAGAGCGATTCTTCGGTGCGCCAAACACGGTTGCGCAGATGAGTTCCGTAGGCGTTGGCCGCCAGCAGAATCAGCGCCCCGACAGCAGTGCACCGCCAAACCTGGGCACGGTTGAACCATGCGGCAAGCCGTTCGGCGGCAAGATAGGCAGCCCACACCACGGCCAGCACCAGCCCGACAAAAGGCATGAACATGCGGTGGTCGTTCTCAACCTCAGACAACTTGTAGAGCGAAGTGGGCAGAGAGGTAATGAGAAACCAAAGGACACCGAACGAAATGGGCCGCCACCGGCGGGCGCGCGATGTGAATACGGCCACTGCGATGAGCGCCGCCACAAACAGGAATCCGATCAGCACCGTGCCGGTGAGGGAAGGGAAGGGCTGCAAGTCAGTGTCGACGTTGAGGTGGGTGGGAAGAAAGAACTGGCCAAAGTAGCGCAGCAGGACGTACGGCTGAGTGATGCAATAGGAATACTCGGAGAGCGTTGAGGGCGTATAGGTCTTGGGCGTCATCGCCGACTGCAGAGCCATAAGCGCGATGCAGACCGCAAGCGAGGGAATGGCGGCGATGGCAGCGCGACCGTAGCGCAGGTCGCCCTCCTGTTCAAACTGGACGATATAGAAGAAGAGCAGAACCGGGAAGACCACGGCCGGCGGCTTGCTGAGCAGGGCAAAGGCAAACGGCAGAAGATACAGACCGGTCTTGCGCCCCGCAGGGAACCGCGCATAGAGCGCAAGCGCCGCAACCACGCCGATGGTGGCGTAGAGATCGCCGCGTTGGATGATGTAGTTCACCGTCTCGGCGATGGCCGGATGCAGGCCGTACCAGGCCACCGCCACCAGAGCGGCCATGCGGTTAGTCGCGGCGGCTTCAGACTGCGGCCGCGCGGCGGAAAGAATGGCGACAAACAGCACATACATCGCCACCAGCTGCAGGAGGAGGATGATGAACGTAGAAAGGTGGAACCAGAAGACGTTGTAACCGTGACCAAGCGCATAGTCGAACGCCAAGGACGCGGACACAAAGGGCCTATAGGTGCGATTCGCAGGAAGAACACTGAAAGTCTTTGCATCTGTAAAAAAGAGAGGGAGATTTTTTAGGCTGCGGATATAAGGATTGTCTTGAATCGTATGCGAGTCGTCGAAATGGAAGGAGTTGCCGAAATGATTTGCGTAGGCAGCGGCGACCGCGGCCATGAGAATAGCCAGCAACAAAATCTGCTTCGAGCGCGCCACGAGCTCCTCTCCTGTGTCTGGCTTTCCTTAGGTTAGAGGACAGGCCGCGACGATGGGAAGGGCGGAAGATCACCGCACCGATGTCACGCATGCGAAGACCGCTTCTTGGAAAATCATTTTGCGGCTGACCGCAATTCAGCAGCGACGGCTTGCACAGCCGGCTTCATGGTCACTTGGTCATTCTGAGTGACGCCGGCAGTCGATTTGGTCCGGCTTACGTTCAGCGATCAAAACGGAAACTGCCGGTTAGAGTTCTGGTTCCTGTAGCACTTTCGGGGAATCGCGGGGGCCGCGGTTTGCTTATATCGTCGAAAGCAGAATCCCCCCACCGAAAGACTCGGGTGATCGACAGACGGACCACACAGTATGTCCGCACTCGGATTCATGTGTAAGGTTTGTGTTCCCCGCACGGTTGTCATCGACCGGCAGCGGGAGTGCGTGTTTCAAAACGGATTCGACGAGTAGAGCAGGAGACAGACGATGAGCCGGTCCGGCTGGATGATGAAAGCGGCAGCAGCGATGGTGGTGGTTCTGACAGCGGTGGCGGCCGACGCCAGCGACGGTGTAGTCGTGGGCGACACGTACGTGAACAGCGCGACCCCCACAACCAACTATGGCAACTTGTCGAACCTGTATGTGAGCTCAAGCGGGACAACGCTGATCCAGTTCGATCTGTCGTCCCTGCCCGCGGGCACGACGGCGAGCCAGATCGGCAAGGCGACGCTCAAGCTCTATGTCAATCGCATTAATACGCCGGGTCTGGTCTCGGTGCAGCCGGTTACCAGCGCGTGGACGGAGTCAGCGGTCACCTACAACACCATTCCCGCGCTGGGTTCGACGGTAGCGGCGTTCACACCGTCGGTGGCGCAGCAGTTTATTGTGCTGGACGTGACGTCGCTGGTGCAGGGCTGGGTGACAACGCCGTCGAGCAACTTCGGCCTGGCGCTGACATCTTCAGCAGCCAACGTGGTGTTTGATTCGAAGGAAGGCGACGAGACCAGCCACGCGGCGTATCTGGATATCACGGTAGTGTCGCAGGGTCCGACAGGGCCGCAGGGTGCGCAGGGAATTCAGGGTGCAACCGGTGCTACCGGATCGCAAGGTGTCCAGGGCATCCAGGGTATTCAAGGAGCCACTGGAGCGACGGGTGCAACGGGTGCAACGGGTGCTACAGGCGCGACCGGAGCGACTGGAGTGACTGGACCGCAGGGCATTCAGGGTGCGACCGGGGCCACAGGTGCCACCGGAGCGACAGGTCCGGCCGGGGCCACAGGTGCTACCGGAGCGACAGGTCCGGCCGGCGCAACGGGCGCCACTGGTAACACAGGTCCGACAGGCACAACAGGCGCCACTGGCGCGACCGGCCCTGCTGGTGCAACCGGAGCGACGGCTGGCGGTACGTATAGCACGGCGACGGATTATTCTCCCGGATCGGTGGTGACTTACTCCTCAGCCACCTATCTTGCGATTTTGGCCAACGGCCCCTCGACCACCGTCGTCGCGCCGGGGAACACAACGTACTGGGTGGCCACCACTGGTGGCGGATTGGCGAATGGCTCGACATCGGGGCAGCTTTATATCACCGGCAGCAGCGGCGCCGCACCGACAACGCCGGTGAGCATGAGCGGCGATGTGGCCATCACCTCGGCCGGGCTGACGACAATCCAGGCAGGAGCGGTGACGAGCAGCAAGATCGCCGCAGCCACCATCACTGGATCGAATATCGCCTCCGGCACGGTCCTTGGGTCGAACCTAGCCACCGGCACCATCACCGCGTCGAACATTGCCTCCGACACCGTTAAAGGATCGAATATTGCTACGGGCTCAAACGGCATCACGGCGTCGAACCTCAACACGACCGGAACCGCATCTTCAAGCACGTTCCTGAACGGCAACTTCCAATGGGCGACACCGAGCGGAGGTAGTGGCGGCTTCAACTTCACCTTCACAGCAGGGGCCAACGGCACCTCGGGCAGTCCATACGTCATCTCGGGAACTGGCAACCAGTACATCGTGTTCTCTGACTCGTGCAGCGGTGGCGGCTACACTTACGCGAATTACATTGAGCTTCCGCCGGCCAATACGGCAAACCAGATCATTAACCTTCAGAGCGGCTGCTACAACAGCAGTGAGATATGGAACGGTGCTACGGTCGAGGCCGACACCGGCAACGGCGACTCAATCACCGACGGTTCGCTCCAGCTCACGAATGCGGCTTCCGACCAAATTCTTGAAGGGGCCCTGTTCGTTTCTGACGGCAACCATCACTGGTACCTCATTTGCCTCCTGTGACGGCAATGTGAACGCGGAGTTCCTTACGGTGCCGTGGTCCACGAGGAACTTCGAAGAATCTCAACGCTGGACAGAAAATGGAGGGCCAATTCGACATGAAAACTGGATTCGCAAGTTCAAAACGCATCAAATTCCTGTCGACTGGGCTTCTGCTTGTTGTTTCGGGCTGGGTGAGGGCGCAGCAGCCGGCTGCGAATCAGAACGCATCTCACGCGGGGCCGAAAGCGATTGCGCTGGTCTCCGATCAATGTCCCGTGGTGCAGCGCGGTGGCCGCATCTCCCTTGACTGGAATCCGAACTTCGACCAGGAGGGCGCGGTGAGTGGGCTTCGCGGGTTTCAGTTGATCTTCAGGCAGCTCGACGAAGACGGTGTCCACTTCAGAGAGCAGGCGCGAAAGATGATCGTAACTACGGCGCATACTGCCGGTGCTCTCATGCCGCTAGGCAACGGTTTTTACCACATTGAGCTGACTGTTCCCCGGACTGCCGGTTCCGGCGTCTATCGCCTCGTTGGGGCAGGCGCCTTTGCCGCGGTTTATCCAGAGTACAAGGATATGCTGCCGCAGCCACTGATGACTGATTCGCCGGTCCGCACACGGCTTTGCGTTACGGTTGTGAAACCGCAACCAGCCAATCCAGCCGATGCCATGGGCCCCGCTGGTGCAGGGAACTAAAGAGGTTTGTTCAGCAAAGCATATCGAAGCTGGAAAGCGAACAGGAATCAGGGAACGAGGAGCAGGATGATCCCGAACCGCGGGTCAGGAGAAGCAAGGATGAGAATGATTGCCGGGCAGCTGGCATTGACTGCTGCCGGTCTTCTTCTGACATTGGGGCCGACGTGTGCTGGTGCCCAGAACGCCGCGCAGCAGGCCACTCTCCAGAAGCTGAACCGGGCCCACGCGAACATTACTTCCAATGGCAGCGAGGCCACGGATGTAAGCCTGTCGCAGCCCAGCGGCTTGGCCTTCGACAGTGCCGGTGATCTGTTCGTTGCCGACACCAATGACAGCCAGATTCTGGAAGTGAATGTGGCCGGCGTGCTGTCGGTGGTTGCGGGCACGGGGCAGCAGGGCTTCGGCGGCGACAATGGACCGGCCACCAGCGCACAACTTGATTCGCCGTTGGGCGTGGCGGTCGACTCCAGCGGCAATATCTATATTGCCGACACGCACAATAACCGTGTGCGCGAAGTGAGCGGCGGCACCATTACCACCATCGCCGGCACTGCTACTCCCGGCTTTTCAGGTGACGGCGGCGTGGCCACGACTGCTCAGCTCAGCTATCCCTCGGCGGTGGCCGTGGACTCGAAGTTCAATGTCTACATCGCCGACCAGAACAATAACCGCATCCGCGAGATCATAAACGGGACCATCAACACAATCGCGGGCAACGGTCAGCAGGGCTATTCCGGCGATGGCGGCGCGGCCATCAACGCGGCCTTGAACTTGCCCGGCGGCGTAGCCGTGGATAGCAGCTTCAATATCTATATCGCCGACACAAACAACAACAGTGTGCGGCTGGTAACCTTCTCCACCGGCAACATCACTACGATTGCCGGCACCGGCGTCCCGGGCTACAACGGCGACGGCACGGGAACCTCGATTGAACTGGACCGGCCAATTGGCGTGGCCGTTGACTCCTCGGGCAACATCTACATCGCCGACTCCGACAACAATCGCATCCGGGAACTGTCCGGCGGCACGATCGCCACAATCTCTGGCAGCGGTGTGCAGGGCGACTCGGGCGACACCGGACTGTCCACGAATGCGTCGCTCGATACGCCTCACGCCGTGGCTGCCTACAATGGCGAAGTCGCTTTTGCCGATACCCAGAACAACCAGGTGGAGGCCGTCAACTCGGGCACTCTGAATACGATCGCGGGCACGCCAGTTAAAGGGACTGAGACCCTGACTCTCGGCAGCATGACCACTACCGTATACGGCAGCGGCATGCTCACAGCAACGCTTTCGGATAGCGGTAAGACGGGAACGGGCCAGATTACCTTCTACGACGGCCAGGGCCCCAATCCGGCGCTTGTCGGAACCGCTACGCTCTCGTCGAACACCGCGTCGATCAGCACCAGCAAGCTGGCGGCGGGCACCCACTATCTGGTCGCCAGCTACCCCGGCGACTCCAATAATCCGGCTGTGACCAGCGGCGTCTACGTATTGGTAGTGACGCCGCTGCAACTGACAGCGATGGCCAATGCGGTGAACCTGCTTTACGGGCAGGAGATTCCATCATTGACGGGTACACTGAGCGGCGTGCTGCCGGCCGATGCCGGCAACGTTTTGGTGCAGTTCTCGACCACGGCGACAAGCACCTCGAATCCGGCGACGTATCCGATCACGGCGGTGCTTACCGGCTCGGCGGCTGCCAACTATGCGCTGGCGCTGGCCTCCAACTCCGGCGCGTTGACCATCGCACCATCGCCCACCGGCACGGCGCTGCAGCTGAACACCGCAACGCCGATCTTCGAGGCACCGGTCACACTCACGGCCACCGTGACGGCGACCAGCGGCGTGCTGCCGGTTGGCTCGGTGAACTTCTATAACGGCGCCACGCTGCTGAACAGCACTCCTGTTGCGCTCAACACCAGCGGCGTAGCCACGTTGATCGCGAGTTCGCTGCCCATTGGCACGCTGAATCTGACTGCACTCTATAGTGGCAACGTTGACTTCGTAGCCAGTACGTCGTCGCAAATCACGGCAAACAATATTTCGCCCGACTTCGCGATCACAGCGACGCCGGCCGCGCAGGCAGTCGTGCCCACGCAATCCGTCAACTACACGTTTATGTTGACACCGGTAAATCCCACCTTCGTCTATCCGGTGAGCCTAACGACGAGTGGATTGCCGAGCGGAGTCGCAGCGACGCTCTCTGCCTCAACGATTGCCGCGGGCGCGGGAGCAACATCGGTTACTCTCACCGTGAACGCGGCAGCCACAGCCAGGCTTGAGCGCGGGCGGCCGCAGCCGCGCAGCCTGCCGCCGGCAACCGCGCTGGCGCTGCTGATTGCCCCGCTGGTGTTCAATCGACGGTTCAGAAGGCGCTGTGTGCGGCTTTCGCGCAAGGGTACGCTGCTGCTCCTCCTGCTTGCCCTCGCTATACTCGGCGCGGTTTCAGGCTGCGGAGGCGGCGGATTCTTTGGACAAACCAACCAGAGCTACACCGTGACGGTGACCGCCGTCAGCGGCCCCAATACCCACAGTTCCACCGTGACGCTGACGGTGCAATAGGAGGGCGAATGAAGAGAATCGGCATTGTACTGGTCGCGCTCCTGTCGGTCACACCATATTGCATATCCCAGATGCCGGGCCGGCCTGAGCAGATCAGTGTGCGTTACACGGCGCAAGTCTCCAACGCGCCCGCTGGAACCTGCGGTTGTTTTACT
>JASHVE010000386.1 GCA_030039675.1 Acidobacteriaceae bacterium
GCCATTGGTCGACTACGCCTGTTTTGCCATCCACTTCCAGGTCGAGCCCGCTGTTGACGTTCACGATGCGATAGCCACTGGACACCGGAACCAGTGTCCAGCGCTCGTTAGTGGCACTGGAACCGCTGTCTTGCCACTGATCGACGGTTCCGCCGTTCGACTTGCTGGCCCCGTGGACTTCCATATCCAGCCCGCTGTTCACATTGACAATCCGATAAGAGCCATCACCGACAGCCATCAGATTCCAGTGCTCGTTGTTGGCGCTGGAAACATCTTGATACGTATCTACGGTGCCGCCATCAGTCAGGCTGGCGGAGTTGACTTCGAGGTCCAGGCCGCTCTTAACGTTGACAATCTTGTAGATGTCCTGCCCAACCTCGGCGCCGGCGCCCACCACATCAATACGGTCGGCGGGAACGTTGTAACCCGAAGAAGCGGGGTTCTTCAGTCCGGTTACGCGCACGTTAAGCGTATGCATCCCGTTGCCAAGCGTCGGCGTGGCAAACAGAAATACATCGTCCACACGCGATGCGGCATAAGTATCGAAGTAGGTTTCCGGACCACCATCGACTGAAAAGGCGGCAATACCTCCATTTGGCGCCATGGAAGCGTAGACGCGGGCCTGCTGTCCATTGAACTCGAACGTGTAGTAGTTGTTGGTCGCGCTGCTCCAGTGGTTGTCGTTGTCGTACGCCCCGGTCTGATCGCCGTAATAGCTCCAACTGCCTACGTAGTTAAATTGGTTCAGGCCTGTGCCCGTCGTGTTGTCGTTGACCGTGGTTGCCGACGGCGCATACGACGTGTTCTGAATTAGATAGGTGGTGACCGAATTGCTCGGAGCCGTGTAGCCGAAGGAGCCGTTTGCAATGCTGACATTTCCCAGCGAAGCAAACTGCTCGGAAGATGAAGTCTGGTAAACCGCGGCTGAGGAGCCAACGGAGCTAAAGTTGGAGAGCCGATAGGTGACGTTCCGGGCACTGCCCGTCCAGTTCTGCGTCACGATTACGAGCGTCTGCGTCTCCGCGTTGTAGGCAGCTAGCGACTGCGGATCAGAGATGGCCAGAAACTGGAAGCCCGGCCGGATGAACTTCGTATAGTTTTCGAAAACGTAATAACCTTCGTTCAGCGTGAAAGATTGCCCGCCGTAGTTGATCGACATCAGCTCTGGCCAGTCCGGCTGCCAGATCGACCAGGCCACCGGGCGCGTCAGGTAGATGTCGGCGAGAATCTGATTGGAAAGATCTTCGCCGGTATTGTCATTGCTGCCCCACTCAGAGACAGTCACGCGCTTGCCATGGTGCTGCGCAGAGGTTGCCAGGGCCACGCTGCCCAACGTCGACGAGTAACCGTGGGTATTGAGCGCGGCAAGGTCTCCTCTGGTCGTCGCGCTGTAGTTATAGAACTCGTAAGCGGTGGTCGCCGTCGTAGAGTTCAGCACGCCTTCCTGATACTCATCCATAGCCGCAACCTGCGTTGTCAGGCTCTTCGAGGCAAGCGACGCCTGAACATTCTGGATAGCAGTTTGCTGGTCGGAAACGCTGAACGCGCAGCCCTCTTGCTTTCCGTCCCCGGCTGTCCACCAGCTCTGGCCCGGTTCGTTCACTGGCTCTAGATGATGGAACGTGATGCCCCAGTTGCTCGCGAAGTGCCCTGCCACGGTTGTCAGATAATCGGCAAATGTACCGGAACCCGAACCATAGTATTGGGATGCCAGGTTTCCGGCACCCTTCACACCCCCCTGGCTCGTACCGCTGTTGGTCATCCAGTAAGGCGGTGAGTAGGAAACCGCTTCGATGAGGTTCGCTCCCAGAGACTGGGCCGTTTGTGCCACCCAGCGCTGGTTGGCGTCCTGAGTCCAGTCGTAGGTTCCGGCCGTTGGCTCATAGCCTGGAACCGCGCGTTGCGCGGGACTGATGCATACGTAGTATCCTGATTTGCCGCAGTTCGGATTATCGCCGCCCCCAATGTTGTAGCGGAGATAGGTGAGCCCCAGACCGGCGGAAGGACTGAACAGGGCGTTCATGAGTGCGTTCTGATTGGTCGAGTTTGTCCACCCTCCGACGCCGTTGGCGAACCATGCCAGCGAGGTACCCCAGCCTTCGAAGGTCTGATTCGACATCGAAGCGTCAACGTTCACTGTTTGGGACTTTGCGGGACGTGCAAAACAGGCGATCGTAACGGCCCAAAGAAACGACGAGACGGGCGCGATGGGCAAAATTCTTTTGTTTCGTGCCATGCCGGGGTCTCCGTTACGCCGAGCAAATCGCGTGCGAAAGCGTTCTTTTGTTTCGTGAACGTTCACGGTCAACCCTTATACATGCTCGAAAATCCACTGTCAACCGAAAACCGTAGTCCCAAGTCTGCGAACGCCGAGGCGGAAGTAAGCTTTAGATTTTGCGGCAGTCAGGTCCGGCGAAGGGTCATTTACAGCAGGATTACCTACTCGACTCGAGCGGAGATAAGGGTGCATGAAACGTAGCAAACAGCACGTCGGCGTGTGGACGCGGTACTTTTCCATTCGCTACAGCGGTTTCACAGTTGCTATATCCTGAAGCCGCTACCGCAAAGTGGCATTTTCCTCAAGAAAATGCCACCTTCTTCAGCTCCCGCGAGGGCACATAAACTGTGGAACCACACTAGCGGGTGCAATCGCTTGTGTTTTCATGTCTTTTCCCTCAAGAAGAGGACACCTTATTCGAGAACTCCTCCCGCGTAATGCACGAACGCGCCAGAACTGTAACGCTGGCAAGCAGATCGGACGCGCCGCTGTGATTGACGTCGAGTTGCTTGACGCTCCTCAACGCCGCCACCGCCTCTTCGGTTTTTCCCAGGCCCAATAGGCTTTGCGCACGCAGGAACCTGACCAGAATCTGCTGTCGCTCGGCGAGATCTTCCTCGAAAAGAAGTAGTGTTGGGAGCGACGTGGCAAAATAGTCGATCTTTGGCGCTTCCTGTTCTATGTCTTCGGCATACTTGGCAACCTCGCTAAATACCCGGTTTGCCTGCCAAGTTTCTCCCAATCGCTGGAAGGCCATGCCGCTCCAGAATGTTGATTCGGAAACCCCGCGCACCTGCATCTGGACAAAGTCACCCTGCCGCGAAGCAGCCCGGTGCCACCACACGCGCGCCTCCTCCTGCTTGGCCAAGGCGTCAAAAGCAACACCCAAAAAGTATTCGACTTCGCTTCGATTTGCCAGCGGATGCCATGTTTCGCCAAGGCTGGCTGGCGGATGCAGCGCGGACTGAAAGTGGTCCAGGCCTTCCCGCGGCCGATCTTTCTCGAGATCCTCCCGCCCTAGAAGCAGGTGCGCTCGAACATATTGCGCGAGAACCCGCCCTTCTCCGCCTTCCCAGGGCTGGAACTTACGTGTAAGCAGAACCCGAAGCGCTTCGCCGGGGCGGCCAATCTGGTTGTATAAGCCGGCCAGCTCCACGCTCAGATCGTCTCGCCGGTCCACCAGGTTGCGCGCGTTTTCAAGCGCAGTAAGCCGGCCCTCCGGCGGATCGCCGACGCGCTTGAATAGCTGATCCTGCTCGTAGAGGACGCGTGCGTCATTTGGAGCGAGGGCTCGCGCCTGCTCGAACGCCCGGCGGGCTTTCTGCGCGTTGCGTTGAACGTTGTAGTAGGCAATGCCAAGGTTGCGCCACGCCGTGGGAAGGTTCGGATCGAGCTGGGTTGCGGCCTCCCAGCAGGCGACCGCTTCCTCGTGGCGGCACCGGTCATAAAGCAGATTGCCGAGGTAATATCGCGCCCGCGCGTCCCGCGGGTTGGCGCGAATAGCCTCTTCGAGCAACACCGTCTCCTCGAGCCGGCTGGGAAAAACATACATTGCGCTGGCTTCTGCGGCGAGCTGGTAAGCTGCCGCACTCTCTTCGGCGCGGCCGAGCCGGGTGAGCGTCCACGCCCGCGCATAGAGCAGCATCGCGCCACTGCCGTCGTTGTTGACGCTCTGGCCCCCAGTTGCGACGACGCGCAGAGCATCTTCCAGGAGTCCTGAACGCAACAGATCAAAGGCCAGATCGAGGCGCTGCTGACCGTCGGCGGGTATTTGTCCATCCTTTAAATAGCGAGTCCAAACATCCAGCGGATCGAGCGCCAGCGTCGCCGCGATGAGCTCGTTTGCATCCTCCTCAAGTCCTGATCGCCGCAAGATTACTGCTTTCAGGCTGCGCGCGTTAAGGTTGTCGGCATCGGCGCGGAGAGATCGCTCGATATGATCGAGGGCCTGCCCCCATCTGTGGCGCGCGCAGTCGATCTCCGCGAGGCGATGATAGGCTGGCCCGCGCCAGGCCGCGTTCCACGTGGACTTGTAGAAGGCGTCGTAGGCCGCGTCCTGCCGGTGTTGGTAGAGCAATGCGAGCCCGAGGTTGTAGTGCGGTTCTCCATCATAAGGGTTCGGATTGCGTTCGGTAAGCCGCGCGACTGAGGCCCGCAGCAGCGTCTCCGCCTGCGCCAGCTCCCCGCGTCGAAGATGCCACCGGCCCAGCGCACCGTTGGCGCGGCTGTCGCCCGGATCGCGCCGCAACGCCTCGCGCCAGTAGGGTTCGGGGCTGCGTGTAGCGTGCCGGTATTGTTCAAGGTGCAGGCCGATGAGATAAAGCCTGTCGCTGGACTCAACTTGCTGAGGAAGCGGCGGCTCTGTCGCCGCTTCCGGTTTCCCCACAGGCATGATCTCTGCGGGCGCATAGCGCAGCACCGTTTCGTTGCCGTCTTCAAGCGTCACCTCAAGCTCCGAAATCGAGGCGGGAAGCGTGAATGCCGCGCAAATCGGCCTCGATGGTTCCAAGCGCGCCCCGCGCGAGGCGATTGATTTCCCTTCGGACACGATGCGAATCACAGCGTCCGGCATGGAGCGCGTTGCCATCAGGTGGATGCGGACCGAATCGCCGTCGCGTTCAAGGCGTAGGGCCGCTTCGCGGTTTGCGCAATCGGGCACACCGATTTGCCGCATCGGATACCAGAATTGGCTGAAGGTCTTTGTTTCTCCAGGCGCAAGAAACGAGAAGTCCGGCTGGTTGTCCGTGTACGCTCCGGCCATCAACTCTACGTACGGCCCATCCGTATCGGTCAGGCAGCGGTCCCAGGCATAGCCGAACTCCTGGTTCCCCCATGTCCATTGCTTTTTGCCCGGCGCGATGTGGTGATCGCCTGCATATACGATTCCCATTTGCCGCTCATGATCGTATCCGCCAGAGAAGTCACCCCTCGATCCGACCACCATGTAGCTGGTTGGCACGGGAATGTTGGCATACCAGCTCAGGTCGTTCGGTGGGTAGGATCCGTCGGGCACAAATTGTGCCGGGCGCTCGTCGGCCGGAACACCGCGAGCGGCGCGCTCCCCATAGTCGATGCCATAATACTGGCCCCGACTGAGCGGGAACTCGGTAATCGCGCGCTTGGCGTGATCGGCAACGTAGCGAACGTCTTTGGGGAAAAACGACTGATACTTCTCGTGGACGTGTGTGGCCACGTTCGCCCACCATAGAAAGGTCTGGGTATCTGTAGTGCGGTTGTAAAGCCGCACCCGCAGTTCGAAGTATGCCTTTCCGGGCCGCAGGCGCACTCCGTGCATTCCTTTGAGTCGTGAAAGCGGATCGTGATCGCTGCACCAGACGGTAACGGAGCCGTCTGGCTCGCGCTCAATCGTAACCTCCACAGGCATGAACGTAGCCGGCCGGTGGTGCTGCGGCCAATTGAATTCGATTCCTCCTGAGATCCACGGTCCGGCCAGTCCCACAAGCGCTGGTTTGATCACGTTTTGCCTGTAAATAAAGTCGTAATCGCCTGTCTTGTCATAACCCACGTGAATACGGCCACCGATTTCAGGAAGGATCATGAGGCGCAAGAACTCGTTTTCGAGATGCACTGCATCCCAGGTGTGATCCCGCGGCTCAGTATCGATGCGATCGATGACGGGTAGCGGGTAGACCCGTCCGCTGCTTCCCTGGTAGACCCGCTTCTCCAGGAAGAGCGGATTTGGGTCCGGCGCTGCAGGCAGATAAGTCCGCATGGTCACGGGCTCTTCCCACGCCTTCACAACTCCTGTTTCATGAGCAGGCGCAGGAGGGAGCTGAAGCTGAGGCGCCTTCAATTCGGATACTTGGCGGCTCGCAGGCTTCCTGTCACTATTCATTGCCTTCCTTGTGGTCCGCACTGGCAAATCGAATAAAGAATGATACGCCGCGCCGACGCCCCGTGAACGTTAACGACAATCTTCGTAGGTTTTGGCTGGTCTGTCAATCAGCCAACTATCTTTCTCCGCACCGCGAAGTCTTTCTCGAGAAGTTTTGGATTAAGAGAGTGAGATGGTTTTCAAATAGCTGCCGGATTGCGCGATGAACTCACGCTGCGGAGTTCCCCGCAAGATGGAGGACAGAATGGCCGAATGAATCATCGTGTGGGGCGGGAATGTACCTCGTGCCACATGCGGAGCGTCTTGGAACCAAGTGTTTGGCGTCGAGCGGCTCGCGGCTCGTGAACCCGGCAGTGATCGGATGGTAGTATCCGAGGCGTAGCTAGCGCCGTAAGTACAGCAAAACGAAGCAATTGGTCACGTTCCCCCCCTCTCCTCGTCAGGCGTGGCCTCTTCGATTTGTCGAAACTTTCGAGCTCTTGTGCGAAAATCATTGTCCTGGAGCGCCTTTTCCATGTAGCGTTTCCTCTGCACACAGAAGATCCGGCTCCGAAACGATAATGCAATCAAGGGCGGAGATTGTCTTTTGATGTTCGTCCGTGCAAAAAGTCAGGGCAAAAAGTCAGGAGTGACGCATTTTTTGATGGTATTCAGTCAGAATGAACCTTCTGAATGAGGGTCTTGCAGCATTGCCGCACAAGCCGGTACGCGCTGATTCGACGGGAACCCCGAGTAGCCGGACCGAGCAGTGTCAGAGCAGTGACAGAGTAGTGTTACCGGTGAGGCAGTCCGCGATCACGCTCCAGTCGTCCGGGCCCGGCAGGCACGATGTGGCCGAAACAAAAAGCACACCTCTTTGTGCGAGCCGAACCAGGCCGCGAAGAGGAGGGAGGATGCTGTTTGGCATTGAACCTGGCAAGACCGGGAACGCCGAAGGCTGCGGAGAGCGCTGGCGCTGAAGGTGGAGCGCTTGCAAACGGAATTCGGCGCAAAACCGCGCGGATTTTGGTAGTTGATGACGAGACCCATGTGCGGGCGATGATGGGCTCCACGCTGGAGCGCCAAGGCTACGAAGTGCACTTGGCCTCTAGCGGTCGTGAAGCCCTGGAGACCCTCGAGCTGAATACTTTCGACCTCGTGCTGACTGACATCGTCATGCAGGATGTAAACGGCATCGCCCTGCTCGAGCGGATTCACGCCCAGTTTCCCAATCTTCCCGTCGTCATGGTCACGGCGATCCACGATATCAGCGTGGCCATCGATTCCATGCGCCGCGGCGCCTACGACTACCTGCTCAAGCCCTTCGAGCGCGAGCACCTGCTCAACACTGTTCGACGCGCTATGGATCACCGGCAGGCCCTCGAAGAAAATCACAACTACCAGCAGAGCCTGGAGCAGATGGTGCGCGCACGCACCGAGATGCTGCGCCACGCCATGGAAGATCTGGAGCATTCCTACGACGTCACGCTCGAAGCCCTGGGCGACGCACTGGATCTGAAGGACTCTGAAACCGAAGGCCACTCGAAACGCGTCACCGCCTATACGATCGCTCTCGCGCGAGCCATGGGCATTCCTCCGGCTGAGATCAAGGTCATCGCCCGCGGAGCTTTTCTCCACGACGTAGGCAAGATGGCCATTCCCGACGAGATCCTGCTCAAGCCCGGCGCGCTCACCAGAGAAGAACAGGCCGTCATGCGCGAGCACTGTACCCGCGGCTACAACATGCTGCGCAAGATTCCCTTCCTCGCCGGCGCAGCCGAGATCGTCTTCTGCCACCAGGAGCACTACGACGGCAGCGGCTATCCACGCGGGATTCGCGGTAAGGAGATCCCCATCGGGGCGCGCATCTTCGCCGTGGGCGATGCGCTCGACGCCATCACCAGCGACCGGCCCTATCGCAAAGCGCAAAGCTTCGACGCCGCGCGGGAAGAGATCCTGCGTTGTTCGGGGTCGCAGTTCGACCCTGCCGTCGTCGAAGTTTTCCTCAAGATTCCCAACGAACTTTGGCAGGAGCTGCGGTCCGAGATTAGCGGCCAGAACAAGCGGTTCTCTACTCTCGATCTTGAGCCGTCGCCCGAACCGGAGAGTTAAAACTCGTCGCATCCCACAGGTCGGCCGGGCCCGGTCACGTGGGTCCGGCAAAATCCGAAAGCAGTCAAAATGGGGCTCTAATCTCTGAGGCACCCCGCGGGAGCTGCACAATGGCTTTGAATGAACAGCAAGCCAAAGAACGCCTTTCCAAACTCTCCGGCTGGCAGATCGACGCCGGCGAGCTGGTCAAGACCTTCACATTCAAGGATTTTCGCGCCGCGCTCGGCTTCGTCAACCGGGTGGGCGAAGCAGCCGAAGCGGCTGGCCATCACCCCGACATCGACATTCGCTACAACCGTGTCCGTCTTTCTCTGGTCACCCACGATGCCGGCGGGCTCACGGACAAGGATTTCGGACTGGCGGCCCAGTCCGACGGCCTGGTATAAGCCGCAAGCGTCATTCTCTCAGAGGTCCTCTTCGGGGCCCTGTGAGTCCTGTTCTGTAGAAATACCAAAATGTGAATTTTGCGATGTTTCTCCGGTTTCACGGAGTTTGGCCAATGTCTTCCGGTACCACCAGGCGGCAGCCAGCCCTCCAGCCAACGCCGACCCGGCAGTAATAAACGCGATCTTGAGCCAGTTCGAAGGCTTCGGACTTGAGGATCGCTGATCGGCATAGATATCTGATTCCAATTCGCTTGCCATATTATTCTCCAGTTTTGCGCACAATGTACTGCCATCAGTTGGAGCTTGAGTGGCCCATCTATCGTCGTCACAATGCTTGCGCTTTAGATGCCGCGCGCTCAAAATAAGAGTCTCAGATTGCCCAAAAATAAATTCTGATTTTTGTACTTGCATTTCTCGAAATCTATGCTATCGTGTATTTATTCCGGTTGACGAGGTGGTTGAATCCACCCCTCGAAGGCCGGAAGTAGTTTGCGTCACTGGCCTCCCGGCACGGACAGCTCGAACGTTCGTGCCGTCTTTTTTTGCGCACACGGCTCCGCCGGCCCAGCTCACGCAAGAATGGTGATGTGAAGCGTACAATAGTTTCAGGCAGTGTCAGCAATGTGCCCGGTCTATACCCCCTGAACGGCCCTCCCCCCTCCTCGAAAAACAGATGTTTTGGAGCGGTAAAATCTTAACTAACCTTATCTATACCAGCAGCTTAGCTCGCAGAGCCTGTGTACTGATAAGGTAACGCTAGACCCCAGAATCAGGCAAAAAACGGCGGCTTTTCTGCTGTTCGTGCTCTACTCTCGCAACGAAATTAACCTTCCGCACAGCTGCGCCGTAAAATGGTGCGCAGAGGCACTCAATGAACCATCCCTTCAAAAGCCGCTGGATTCTCGGTTTGTCAGCCTTCGTCCTCACCGCGGCCAGCTACGCGCAATGGTCGAATCCCGCGGAAGACATCCCTGCGTATCACCCATCGGCTCCGCTCAAAGTAAGCGCCCTGCCGCCCATCCTGGCCGGCTCCAAGCTGACAGGACCGAACTTTCAGTATCCGTGGCAGGTGCATGTCTATCAGGACATCGCCAAGGTGAGCAGCGTTGCCTATCAGCTGCCCTGCAACTGCCGCTGCGATCGTGCGCTGGGCCATACCAGCCTGCGCAGCTGCTTTGAAGGCCTTCACGGAACCGAGTGCTCCACCTGCGCCCAGGAAGGTTTCTACGCCTACCAGCAAACCAGGCTGGGCAAGACGCCCGCCCAGATCCGTGCAGGCATCGCCCGCCACGAATACGAGTCCATCGACCTCGAGAAGCAATAGTCATACGGGGAAAAGAGCCCGGGCGGAGTCAAAGGTTCGGAAATAAGCAACGGCCTCGGAGGGACGCGCGGGTTTTAACCCTCGCATGCACCGCCGAACGGAGGCGGGCTTTAACCCCGAAGCACCTCAACCTGCACACTGCAATTCAGCGTAGAATGGAAGACGCAGCACGAGCCATTCGGCTCCGCGCTCGCACCCGCGGGCACTTGGGCCTTATCCAGGGAGTGCCTGCAACAAATGGGGGCGTCACGGTTTCGACGGGATCGATTGCGGCATGGGAGGCATGTCGGGGTGTGGGCACCCGGAATCGCCTGCAAAACTAAAGTTGCCAACGACAATCTGGCACTTGCTGCTTAATTAACTAAGCAGCCGTCCGTCGCGGCTTTGCCTGTGGGCTGCGAACGGGCGTCGCACAGCAGGCTGGTGGTTGCGGCTCGGTCCGTGTTGCAGCCATAAGATCATCGGACTAGCGTTATGCGCATCTTGTCCGTTCTGAGCGCATACCGCGAAACCTTCGGAACTGGACTGAGCATGGATTCTCCCGGCTGACAGCGATTTCGGACGCGGGTTCGACTCCCGCCGCCTCCACCAATTATAAGTCGAATAGAATCATACATATAAGCTGTGGAAAAATCCTAGAGCGAGAATTTGTACCAATTTTGTACAAGTGCTAGGCTGTTGGCATCATGCTTACGGTCTACACCCGACACTCCTCGAAATGCCCAAAGAAGGACAATCCAACCTGGCGTCGCTGCCGTTGCTGGAAGTGGATCACGGGCTCGATTCCGGGCCGTCCTGGAAGTATGCGCGTCTCGGCCAAGACGAG
>JASHVE010000387.1 GCA_030039675.1 Acidobacteriaceae bacterium
GACAAAGCGGGAGCGCAACAATCTCGCAAATCCCTGGAGCACTGCGTTGAAGAAACTGCTTCTCAAGATAAAACTCAGACTGCGCGAGCTGATGGACCGCAGGGGCGGTCCAGACCTGATCGAATACGCGCTGATCCTTACCTTGGTCTCTCTCGCGGCTGCCGGCCATGTACGCAAAGTAACGGTAACGGTAGACACCCTGTTTACCAACATCAGCAATACACTTTGTGCATCTACGGCACTCAATCGGTGAATCGGCGAAGCCACTGAAGTTTGCGCCTGTTACCCGTTCAGGGGATAGCTCAGCCAGCCGGCTCGGAGAACACTCATAAATGCCGGTACGGCATGTCCCCAAATCCCTTCGAAAGTAGAGAACCTGCATTGAACGATTTTTTCCTGAAGACGTACCTGAAGATGCGCGATCTGATGACCCGCGAGGAGGGTCAGGATCTGGTGGAATATGCGCTGCTCATCACGCTGGTTTCCTTGGCCGCGGTCGGCGGCATAAGAAAAGTATCCTCTGCGATCGATACCGTATTTACCAACATCAGCAACACACTTTCGTAGTCTCCGCAATCCCGGTCTTGCAGGGCCCTGCCGACAGGACCGGCGGCTTATCTTCACTTTCCCTTTCATTGCAATGTATCGAGTTCTGCAGCGGGCGGCGGCTCCGACCTTGGCTTGCAAGGCCGGATGTAAGATAGGAGCGAAGGATCTTCCTCGTGCCCGATACGTCCGCCACGTCCCGCCTTTCGCTCAGCGACCTCGCCCCTGACACCTTCCAGTCTGAAATCCGTGCCATGACCACGGAGTGCGACCGCATGGGCGGCATCAACCTGGCGCAGGGGGTGTGCGACACGCCGGTGCCTGCGCTGATTGAGGCGGCGGCTATCCGGGCGATCCGTGATGGGCACAACATCTATACGCGCTGCGACGGTATTGGCCGGCTGCGCGAGGCGATTGCACAAAAGCAGCTTCGCGATTATGGGCTGCGATATGACCCCGAGCGCGAGGTGATGGTCGCCTCGGGCGCAACGGCGGGCTACCATGCGGCGGCGATGGCGCTGCTGAATCCGGGCGACGAAGTTGTGATCTTCGAGCCCTTCTACGGCTACCACGTCAACACGCTTAAGTCGCTGCGCGTGAAGCCGGTAATCGTAGCGCTGGCTGAGCCGGACTGGCAACTGGATGCGGATGCCCTGCGCGCCGCGATTACCCCGCGGACGCGCGCCATTTTGCTGAATACGCCAGCAAACCCGAGCGGCAAGATTTTCACCCTGCCCGAACTCGAGCAGGTCGCCGCCGTGTGCCAACAGCACGATCTTTTCTTAATTACGGACGAGATCTACGAGTACTTTGTGTACGACGGCGCGCGGCATATCTGCCCGGCCGCACTGCCCGGCATGCAAGAACGGACGGTCGTCATTTCGGGATTCAGCAAGACGTTTTCGATCACCGGCTGGCGCGTAGGCTATGCCGCAGCCGACGCGCGCTGGATGCCGGCGATGGCGCACTTCCATGATCTCACTTACGTCTGCTCGCCCGCGCCTTTCCAGGTGGCTGCAGCGGCAGGGCTCGAACAGCTTCCGCCCAGTTTTTACACGCAGATTGCCGCCGATCATCAGACCAAGCGCGGCCGTTTGCTGAGCGCGCTCGAAGCCGCCGGCATGGAACCCTCTGTGCCACCAGGCGCCTATTATGTTTTGGCGCGCGCCATGCGGCTGCCGGGCAAAACCGCGGCGCAGAAAGCACGGCATCTGCTTGCGGCGACGGGCGTGGCCGCGGTCGCGGGCTCCGCGTTCTTCCGGCCAGGACGTGGGGAGGACCTGCTGCGCTTCTGCTTCGCCAAGCAGGATGAGGAGCTGGAGAAGGCCTGCGAGCGGCTGCGCAAGCTGTAGCGCTATCTCTAATTCCAAACCTGGTTCGAGGCCAGCTTATCTAATTGCTTAAAGGTCGGTGCATTTCAGAGAATTGGTATCGGCAGAATTCGCTGATTCCAAGTAAGATTCTGCGATTTGCACATGTTTGGGCGAGTTTCCCAAAGGCGTCCACAAGCTACCCCTTGCTAAGCTTCATCATCCATTGATGGCGAAAGAGCATGGACGGATCAGAATCCGACGGGTTGAAGAAGTTGCGCGAAGCTGGAATCTGCCCGAATTGCGGCAGCACCATCCCGGGTGGTCGGGCAGTCGTGCGCGGGGCGGGAACGTTTTGCAGCCTGGGTTGCGTTGCATCGTATTTCCAAGCCGAGTTCACTGAGCGGGCCCGGCGCCTCGCTGCAGCGCTTCGGAATTGATGCAGTGAAAGTGGAGGATTAATTGGCGTCAGAGACCTTATTTTCGTATGGACAGCCGACCGGCGATGGCATTCTTCCGTCACAAGAAATCCTTGAGCTTGTCAAGACCGGAAAAATTGGCTCTGCCCGCGATTTCACAGAGGACCAAATTCAGCCTTCGAGCATAGACCTACGTCTAGGTGGTGAAGCATACAAGATTCGCGCAAGTTTTCTTCCCGGAAATTCAACTACGCTTTTGAACAAAGCTCGGGCAAATCGCATGCTCGTAGATACCGTCGAAATATCTGATGGGGCTCTGCTTGAGCCCGAAGCCGTTTATGTGATCCCGTTGATGGAGACTTTGTCGCTTCCCCCCGACCTATACGGAATCGCCAACCCGAAAAGTTCAACGGGAAGACTGGATATTTTCACGCGACTGATTACTGAGTGTGGAGACGAGTTCGAACGCGTTCCGAAGGGTTATCGGGGTAGACTTTATATCGAGGTTGTTTCTCAGACATTCCCAATCATTGTCCGGTCAGGCATGCGCCTCAACCAATTACGATTTGGGCGAGGACGAAGAGCTGTTGTTGGCGAGGAGAGGTTGAGGGAATTCGCACAGCAGGATTCTCTAATTTATCCCGATGAAGAGGGCGGACAGGCGCGAATAGACCGGGGCCTTCGACTGACAGTCGACCTTCAGGGAAATGGGGACGGGATTGTAGGGTATCGAGCCCGCAAAACAAAGCAACCAATTGATCTTAGCTTAATTGGTCATTACGAGGTTTCGGATTTTTGGGATCCGATTTACAAAGACCAAGAATGTATTCTCGGCCCACGTGAGTTCTATATCCTCGCCTCCAAGCAACGAGTTCGGATTCCACCCGATCTTGCTGCGGAGATGCTTCCTTACGATCTTTCGACGCAGGAGTTTCGAGTACATTACGCGGGCTTCTTCGATCCTGGATTCGGTTATGGAGAGAGTGGAGAAATTCCTGGCACTCGGGCTGTGCTCGAGGTGCGGGCAAATGAGATGCCAATCCTGCTGGAGGATGATCAGTTCGTTGGAAGGTTGACCTACTATAGGATGTCGCAGAAGCCGGATAAGATCTACGGCGGAACAATAGGATCTAATTATCAGCAGCAAGGATTGGCGTTAAGTAAGCAATTCAAGCGGAAGCCATACAGCCCTAGTTTGGGTGTTAAGCCGAGTTTCACCGAGCAGAGAACTTTCAATCGAGGTGCTCCGAAGAGTGCTCCGGCGCAGCAGGTAATGGAGCTAGAGGATGAGGGCCGCCCGAATTCTTTTGAAGGCCGTTTATTGACCGAGACCAATCGAGAAAATGCAATGAGAACAAAATCTCGGTGAAGCTGATTTCGGTTACTAGGCGAGGAAGATTAAGTTAGTTTTCCCTGCGATTCGTGCTTCACCCTGTTCCATTCCTTCTTGAGATAGCTTGCCGTCGCTTCACGCAATTGCAGCAAAACAGAGGCGAGTTCTTCTTCTGCTCCCCCGCAGTCCGTAAGTTCTTTTGCTCTATTCGCAATCGCACTTATTTTTTGATCCTCGAAGTCACGGGGATTGAGGTGGAGGGCGACTTGGTGGAGTAATGTATCCTGCTGCAATAGCAACTCTCCAATGTTCTCGGGCGGGGTAGAAGGATCGGAAAGTCGCGCCGTCACTGCTATAAACTCCGAAACTTTATCTCGCAATGAATCGATCCATTTCAGGCGTGAACTCGTTACGGTATTTACGAACATGGTCCGCTTATTCGTCCGAAGACTGTAGACGAGGTTTGCAACACTGACAACGAACGTCACGGCTATACCGGTAAGTGCGATTGCATCATTCGATCCCATAACTTGTCCTGTTTACTTAAGCTTAAGCCATTAATAACCATCCCGCATGCTGATGTAATGCTGCAGTCCTATCCCGACTGATCGTGGTGCATTCGGATTATCGCTGCCCGTCTTCAGGAAAATACACAAAATTTCATTTGACCCGCTGCGCGCCAAACGCGGATGATGAGGCCCGCTTTTCAGTCATCCCATCTATGGCCGCGAGGCTGCTCCCCAGTGTTCACCGCAGCCGGCGGACCGCAACCGCTATTTCCTATGCGCCGGTTGTATGTCGCCTGCTGCCGGCGCAGCAGAGATTCCCATGGACGCGCCGCAGCGCGTGAAACGTTGCAGCGCGAATTTCAACTATTCGAATATCACCTGCGGGCGTTTCCAGTAAGGAGAGAGCGATGGCCTTGACACCTCAAATTGCCCTCAGCGGCGCAGTGGCCGCGGCACTTAACACCGATGGACGGCTGGAGATCTTTGGCATCGGCACCGACAACGCGTTGTGGCATATCTGGCAGACGGTGGCGCACGCCGGACCGTGGTCGGCATGGAGTTCGCTCGGCGGCTTCATCACCAGCGAGCCGGCTGTGGCAGTGAATTCCGACGGACGGCTGGAAGCTTTTGCGCGCGGGACGGACGGTGCGCTGTGGCACATCTGGCAGACGGCTCCACATGCGGGGCCGTGGTCGACGTGGAGCTCGCTGGGAGGGTCAATCACCAGCGATCCGGCAGTGGTAGTGAATACGGATGGACGGCTGGAAGTTTTCGCGCGGGGCACGGATGACGCGCTGTGGCATATCTGGCAGGACAATCCGCATGCGGGGCCGTGGTCGGCGTGGAGTTCGCTAGGCGGCGGTATCACGAGCGATCCGGCGCCCACGGTGAATAGCGACGGGCGCATCGAAGTGTTTGCTCGGGGCACGGACAACGCGCTGTGGCACATCTGGCAAGAGAATCCGCACGCCGGACCATGGTCGGCATGGAGTTCGCTGGGCGGCGTGATTACGAGCACTCCAGGCGTCGCGGTGAATACGGATGGGCGCATCGAGGTCTTCGCGCGGGGCACGGATTATGCGCTGTGGCACATCTGGCAAGAGAACCCGCACGCCGGACCATGGTCAGCGTGGAGTTCGCTGGGCGGAGTGATCACGAGCGAACCCTATCCATCGGTCAATTCGGATGGGCGCATCGAGGTTTTTGCCCGCGGCACGGATGACGCGCTGTGGCATATCTGGCAGGAGAATCCGCATGCCGGGCCGTGGTCGGCGTGGGCCTCGCTTGGGGGCAGCATCACCAGCGACCCTGTGGGGCCGGTGAACTCCGATGGGCGTATCGAAGTCTTTGCCCGCGGCACAGACAATGCGCTGTGGCACATCTGGCAGGAAAACCCGCACGCCGGACCGTGGTCAGCGTGGGCCTCGCTGGGCGGCATCATCATTTCGCCGGTGGTGTTCCTTGGACTCAACGAGCAGCATCAACTGCAGTCAGAGTGGTGCTGGTCTGCCACCACGTGCAGCATCACGGCGTACTACAATCCTGCGTCGACGTGGACCCAATGCACGCTGGTGAATACGGACCGCAACCAGACTACGTGCTGCATCAATGGCAGCAGCAGCGCGTGCAATCAGCCGGGTTATCCGGACCAGGCGCTGACCACGACTGGGCATCTGTCTTCGACGGCCATGAACAAGCCAGCGCTGCAGACGCTCATTAACCAGCTCGACTCGGGTCATCCCGTGTCGATCAACATTCAGTGGAACGGCGGCGGGGGGCACAATCCGGCGACGGACGGATATGACAACCGCGATACCGCGGCGCCGACGATCGACATTCAGGACCCGATCTACGGGCCTTCTACGCAGGATTTCAACTCGTTCCCCAGCAGCTATCAGGGCGGGGCTTCGTGGTACGAGTCGTACTTCACCAAATAGTTTGAAGGAGAAAGACGATGGCGATCCATTATGCATCGGAACCGGCGAATGGAAGCACCCTGGTGCGCGTGAGCATGGAAAAGGTGCTAACGCGGCCCAGTCCGATCTCAGGGCGTGGGATCGATTTCCACGCGCTCAATCTCTCGCAGCCGCACGCGGTGTACGATCTGCGCGCGGACGAGATTGTGACGGGCGGAATGCTGTCTTCGGCGCGGCTCACTGGCTTTCGTTATCTCGTTAACCAGAACGGCACGCAAGTGGCGGCTGCCGAGGTTCTTACCGACGAGAGCGGCACGGCAAAGCTGGTGGCCAACATCAACTACGGGCCCTTCGTTGCGGCGACCGCGACGGGGCTGGCGCAGGCGGCGTCGCTGCAGCCTGTGACGGCCGGTTCATTTGAAGCGCGGCTGCTGCGGCTCGCGGCCGTGGGACTGATGGCGCTGTGGCTCAAGCCGGATGCAGGCGGCGCGGACATTCTGTATCCGCTTGCGCCCGTGCCGGTTGGATTGCAGGCGGAGCGACCCTACACAGAAGCGGAGCTGTTCGCGGCTATTCGTCCGCTGGCAGAGCGGCGGGCGGCCAAGATGGAAAAGGCCTCAGTGCCGTAAGCGGCGGACGCGGCATGAGCGAGCCGCAGGTCGCAGGGATGTTTGTCTAGAACCTATATATTTTTAAACCTAAAGCAAGAGATGCTCACCATTGCTCGCCTTGGCTGTGCCGGCGGATTATTCCAAGGGCACAGCCTCCATTCGTCCCGCACATCTCATTTCATCTTTTTTGAGCCAATCGCATGAAAGCGGCGGCGTGTTATTGCACTGCCGGCCGGATGGCGAGATTCAAGACGATCATCAGCACGGAGAAAGCGGGGATGAGGAGCAGCGCTTTTTTGAGGCGCAGCGGGTCGCCGCCGGCGATGGCTCCGATGATGCGCGAGCTGACGGCGAGACCTGCCCAGCCGCAGGTGACGACGAATCCGATGGCAGTGCCAGTCATTTGCGGGAAGGCTGTGCCGGTGATGGCCAGCGCGGTGGGAAAGACCGGGGCCATGGAAAGGCCGGTGATGAAGACGAGAGCTGCAGCCACGGCGGGCTTGCTGGTGCGGAGCATGAGAAATGTGGTGACGGCCATAGCGACCGAAGCGGCCAGCGTAACCTCAATGGCCGGCACCCGGATGAGAATCGGCGAAACGCCGACGCGGCCGACGAGCAGGCCCAGCGCGAATCCGAGCGAGAGGATGTTAAGTGCGCGCGACTCGGGAATGCCCTGCGCGATGAGATGGCGCGGCAGCCAGTTCCACACACCCACCTCGCAGGCGACGTAGAGAAAGAGGAAGAAACCGAGGAGAAACAGCAGCGGGCGGCCGAGGATGGGCCCGATCTGGGTGAAGATGAAGCCCGACGCACCCACTGGCGCGGGCATCGGTGTAACGGCATGGATAACGAGCGTAGCCGCCGTGAGCGAGGCAACGGTGTAGCAGAGGCGGACCCAGTTACGTCCAAAAAGATTCGCGGAAATGAACGGCGTGGCCAGACCGCCGAGTCCGAAAAAGAGATTGACCAGATTGAGGGCCGCGGCGCGATGCGCAGTGCTGACGCCGCTAACCAGCGCATTGGCGCCAGTGACGACGATGCCGCCGCCCACACCGAGCACAAAGAGCAGGATCACGATGCTGCCATAACTCTTTGCCTTCGGCAGCAAAAGCAGCGCGAGCAGGATGCAGGCAAGGCCGAGGGTGAGGCCGACCTTGTCGCCTTCGGTGTCGAGCAGTGGGCCCACACCAACTGACGCGATCATGAGGCCCAGCGCCTGCGCAAAGGCAATGGCGCCGTTCTGCGATGGCGTGAGGCGGAAACGGTCGGAGAGTTCAGGCAGAATGGTGCCGAGCATAGCGGCCGTCATTCCGTAGACAAAAATGGCAAGGATCGCAGCAAAGATGAGCACGCGGGCAAGATTCCTTTCAAGGAACGCGTTCAACATACAGGAGCACAGCACAGAGCGGCAAGAATCGTTCTGCCGGAGCGAGGCAATGCGCGCATGCCGCTCCGGTAGACTGGAAGGGTAATGAGATCACGCTGTTACCTGGGCTGGGCCGCGCGTGCGGCTTTTGGCGTTGCCGCGCTCGGCACGCCGGCGCTTTGCGGCTGCGGCATGCCGGGTGCGCCGCAGCCGCCATCGCTCCATCTTCCGGATCGCGTGACCGATCTTTCGGCGAGCCGCGCCGGCAGCCAGGTTTCACTCACGTGGACTATGCCGAAGCGAGACACCGACAAGCTGCTCCTGAAAGGAAGCGTGCAGGCGCGTGTGTGCCGCAAAGAGACCAGCGCAGGCAGGTGCATTGTGGCCGGAAGCGTGCGATTGGCGCCAGGCGCCGATGCCGCCTTCACAGAGACGCTGCCCGGCGCGTTGGTGTCGGGGGAACCGCGCGCGCTCACTTATTACGTTGAGTTGCTGAATGCGAAGGGGCGTTCGGCGGGGATGTCGAATGACGCGGAGACAGTTGCCGGTGCAGCTCCCGCCGCGGT
>JASHVE010000388.1 GCA_030039675.1 Acidobacteriaceae bacterium
GCGACCACGACTCGACGCACAGCGCTGACGTGGACTATGCAGGCCTGCTCCCCGATCTGTTCCAGTTGAACGTGGGCCGGTTCTATCTGCAGATGGCCAGCGAGAAGGATCGCAAGCGCGTGCTGCGTATTGTGAAGGACCTGCTCAAGCCGGATCAGCTCGTCTTTGTCGGCGTGATCGATCCTATCAACCCGGCGATCGAGACTGCAGAGCAGGTGCGCGAACGCGTGCTCGAGGCCGCGTCGATTCTACCCGTAGCGCAACTCGGAACCACAGACGACTGTGGCTTCTCTCCTTTTGCCGACGACACTTCGACGGCACGCGATACGGCCTTCTATAAGATTCGCGCGCGCGTCGAGGGCACAGCGCTGGCCGCTCGTGAGCTCGCCCTTTAAATGTACGACTGAAACTTGGGCGAGGCGCCTCTGCTGTGATAATCCTGAGTGCGCCCCGTGTCTACCACGACCCAATCTTCGCACGCTTTTGTCAGCCCGGCGGTGATGACGTTTGCGCTGCTGCTCGCGCTTAATCTGCTCAACTACATTGACCGCTACATTCTGCCCGGCGCACAGCCGCTCATTCAGCGCGAGTTTCACGCCACCGACCAGCAGATGGGTGCACTCACCACCGCGCTGTTTCTCTTTTACATGTTCGCCGCTCCTGCAAGCGGCTGGCTCGGCGACCGCTTCTCACGCAAGCCGCTCATCATTGCCGGCGCCGTGCTCTGGAGCCTGGCCACGCTCGGCACCGCATGGGTGCACGATTACTGGACCCTTTACATCCGCCATGCGTTCGTCGGCGTAGGCGAGGCCACATTCGGCATCTTTGCTCCGGCGGTGCTGGCCGATCTTTACCCCGAGCGCGACCGCAACCGCATTCTCTCCGCGTTTTATGTCGCCATCCCTGTCGGTGCGGCGCTTGGTTATCTGGCAGGCGGCGAGTTCGGTTCGCTGTGGGGATGGCGTGCGCCGTTCTTTCTCTGCGCAATCCCAGGCCTGCTGATTGCAGCATTCTATGCAGGATTCGGCCGCGAACCCGAGCGCGGCTCGACCGATCACATCAAGCCCACACTCGACCGTACCACGGTTCTCGGAATCTTCCGCAATCCGGCATTTCTTACAGGCACTTTCGGACTGGCGACGCTGACCTTTGCCATGGGCGGTATTTCCGCCTGGGTGCCCACGTTTCTGCACCGCTACAATGGCCTCTCGGTAGCCCACGCCAGCCTTACCGTCAGCGCCATCACCGTAGTCGACGGCATTGCGGGAACGATCATTGGTGGATGGATCGCGCAGCGCTGGCTGCGCACCAATCATCGCGCGCTGTATCTCGTCTCCTTCTGGAGCGTCGCGCTCACACTGCCCTTCGGCCTGCTGCTCTGCTTCGGCCCGCGCGCCACAACCATCCCCGCGCTCTTTCTCGCCGAGTTCTTCCTCTTCCTCAACACCGGCCCGCTCAACGCCGCCATCGTCAACTCGGTCAACGGGCCTGTGCGCGCGACGGCCATCTCCGTCAACCTGTTTTGCATTCACGCCTTCGGCGACACCTTTTCGCCGCAGATCATCGGCGCCATCTCCGATCGCTCGAACCTCAGCATCGGCCTCGGCGCAACGCTGATATTCCTCGTGATCTCGTGCGTGATACTGCTTGCCGGTGCGCGGTTTGCGCCGGAGCTTGAGGAAAGCAGCGAGTTGCGTTGAGATCCGTGCTTTCCCACCTAGTCGATGTGCAAAGAACACACATCGCCGAAGATGGGGCACCCATTTTCGTGCTGCTACTTGCCTCGTGTCGGTTCCTGATCCTTCGTATTCATGAAGGCGCGGCGTCCGCCCTGCCCGCGCTGATTGGGATCGCTCACCGGCGGACGGCTTTCATCGGCGCTGAATCCGCGGGCTAGCAGCGGGTTGGGCCTGAACTTCGGCGGGCCTCCGTTGAACTGCCGCGCGTGGCTCAGCACCATCCCTGCGCGGCCGTGCATCGGCTGCACGATTCCTCGAACCTGCACATCCATGTCGCGGTATTTCGTCAGCTCACCCACCTCATCGCGGTCTTGCTGCAGGCTCACGATGGTGAACCGGCATTTGTCGTCGGGTGTTTGCGGCGAACATACATCGAGGAATCGGGTGCCATCAGGAAGCTGGACGACATCATAGACGTGCGCCGAAATGCAGATGTCTTTGTTGAGCATCTTCGCGGCCTGGTCAGTGGATACGCATGGCTTCGCTGCACCCGCAAAAGATGGGAATGGAATGCACGCAGCCAGAAACACGGCTGCGATAAGCCGGCTCAGAGACATCGAAAAATCTCCTGAGAAAATTGCAGCCAGCTTATCGCGAATGGAAGTGGATTGAAAAGAAAGAAAAGCGCAGGGACCTAGACCACTGATCTCTGAAACCTGATCCCTGATCTCTGTTTTTACCGCGCGCCAACCAGCTCTTCGCTCTTGGCGCGCTGGCCGTAGTGGCTCTCGACGTAGTTGTCGAGAATTTGCTTGAACTCGGCGACGATGGTGTCGCCGCGGAGCGTGGTGTAGAGCTTGCCGTCGACGTAGACGGGGGCCTTGGGCTCTTCGAAGGTGCCGGGCAGGCTGATGCCGAGGTTGGCGTGCTTCGACTCACCGGGGCCGTTGACGACGCAGCCCATCACGGCCAGCTTTAGCTCCTCGACGCCGGGGTACTTCTTGCGCCACTCCGGCATGGAGGTGCGCAGGTAGCTCTGGATCTGCTCGGCGAGCTCCTGGAAGTAGGTGCTGGTGGTGCGGCCGCAGCCGGGGCAACTGGTCACCTGCGGCATGAAGCTGCGGATAGACAATGATTGGAGTATCTGCTGCGCGGCCTGCACCTCTTCGGTGCGGTCGCCGCCGGGCTTGGGCGTAAGGCTCACGCGGATCGTGTCGCCGACGCCCGCGAGCAGCAGCGGCGCGAGGCCGGCCGTTGAGGCGATCACGCCTTTCGTGCCCATGCCGGCTTCGGTCAATCCGAGATGCAGCGGGTAGTCGCAGCGCGCGGCGAGATTCGTGTACACGTCGATCAGGTCGCGCACGCCGCTCACCTTGGCCGAAAGGATGATCATGTCGTGGCCGAGGCCATAGCGCTCGGCGGCCTTCGCGGAGTCGAGCGCGCTGACGACCATGGCTTCCATCATCACGTCGCGCGCGGGCTGCGGCTCGGCCTTCTTGCTGTTCTCGTCCATCATGCGGGTGAGAAGAGACTGATCGAGCGAGCCCCAATTCACGCCGATGCGCACGGGCTTGTGATTCTCGACCGCGCACTCGACCATGGTG
>JASHVE010000389.1 GCA_030039675.1 Acidobacteriaceae bacterium
ACATCATTCGCCATTCGGGACGATGGAAGTATCGGCGCGATGACAGGGTTTGATCAGCACAGCGGCTCCAGCATCAATCCGCAGCGCCAGGAGGGCCCCCACGCGCATGCTGTTGTAGTCTCACCCGATAACCGCTTCCTGATTGTGCCTGATCTGGGTCTTGACCGCATCATGATTTACCGCATCGACGCGGCAAAACGTACATTCGTGCCGAATGATCCGTCGTACGAGTCGGTGAATCCGGGCCTCGGACCGCGACACTTTGTCTTCGGTGCCGGAGCCCGATTCGCCTATGTTCTGTGCGAGATGGGCTCGAGTGTTGTCGCATTCTCGTATGACCGCGCCAACGGGAAACTGACTCCCATCCAGACGATCTCCACACTTCCCGCCGGCTTCTCGGGAGAAGATAATTCCGCAGAAATCCAGGTGAGCCGGTCAGGACGGTTTCTCTACGCGTCGAACCGCGGAAACGACAGCATTACCGAGTTTCAAATCGACAGCAAAACAGGATTACTGACGAAGGGTCAGATTATGCCTACACAAGGAAAGACGCCGCGTAACTTTGTGATCGATCCAACGGGCCGATATCTGCTTGCAGCCAACCAGGATTCAAACAACATCGTTGTGTTCAGGATCGATCCATCAAACGGCCAGCTCACTCCGGTGAACCAGACGGTAGATTGCCCTGCACCTGTCTCATTGCTCTTTGTTCCCGAGCCGAGCGCGGCAGCCACAACGCACAAGTGACGCGGGCGCCAGCATAATCATCGTGACGCTACGGCCGAAGTATTTCTATCGAGCGGAGGCCACTATGCCTGACGGCAAAGGCTGATTGCCCGGCGGTTGGAACTGATAGGTTCCATAATCAATCGTCAGCGTCGCAGTGCCGCCCAAGCGAACCTTCGTCTGGCTCTTATTCTGCTCCGGAAGCCAGAATTCTCCGGTTTTTGCGTAGACCTGCTGGATCTCAGTGCTTTTGATCCAGAAGGAAGGATTTTCGGCTGGCTGCGCCTCAACACGTACTACCGCAAAATCCTGCGCATCCACCCAGATCTTGCCATGATAAAGAAGTTTTTTCTTTACCCTCGGCTCTACTTCCAGAATGTAGAGTTGGCGGCCATCCTCTGCTGTGTTGCCAACCAGACGGAACGTATAGTTCTGGGGTATCAACGCGGCCTCGTGACTTCTGGAATCGTCTTGTTCGGCCTCGAGCAACTTCTTCAACACGTGATCAAGCAGAACATGTGAGCCGGACGCTTCGATCACGTGGAATGTCTTGCCCGATGCCGCGTTGTAAGTGGCCTCTACATCCATGCTGGCATCCATCGTGCGGCCAAAGCCGTGATACTCGACGTGGTAATGGCGGCGCGAGAAGCAGTATTTCAGATGTTCAGCACGGCTTTCATTTCGTTCGACCATGCGCTGGACGATGTCATTTGAAGGGTCGGCGGGTTGGCTCTCCGCTTTCTGGGCGGGTACGCTCGCCACGCCTAGCGCAGAGAGCAAAAGAGACGCAACCGCTATTCTCATTCTGAGTCTGCGATTCGGAGCGACGTACGGAGCAGCAAATCGCGCCGCTCCTGCACAGACACGCAGGCCATCAGGCGCGAACGAGTGTGAGCTCATCTTCCTCTTCTGTGCTCCTGAGGCTGCGCTCAAACTCCGCAAGCCGTGCTTCGATCTCGTTCTCTTTGTGCTTCCGCTCGATAATGTCATCGCGATAGCGGCGCAGGAAGTAGTCGATGGTTTCCACGCGGATGCGAATCGAGCCGGTAGGCTTATTCTCGTCCAGATCTTTGAAGGAGAAGTAAGGCGTGCCCGACTGCTCGATGATGCCTTCGATGACGCCGTAGATGGGTGCGTCGTGCCCGCACTTGAAGCTCGACACTTCGAGCGCAACAAGGTTAGGATGCCGCGCGGTAAACTTGGCCGCCCACACCTTATGGTTCGTGCTGGTGGAATAGCGATTCTTCCACACGTCGCTGATGTCGAGTGGATGCGTGATGAGGCCTGCGCGTACTTCATCGCCGAAGAGCCGTTCCAGCAGGTCTTCGTCGAGAGGCAGCGTGCTCTGCGAGAACACCGGATAGCCCAGCTTCTGGAACTCTTCCATGATCTCGTGGTTGAGGCCGGGATCATGATGATAGACGCGGCCCAGCATGACGATGCCGATGCGGTCTTCGCGCTCCAACTGATCGAGCGTTTCGCGCGCCTGGCGGCGAATCTCACTTTCATAGTCTTCAAGCGCCTTGAAACCGATTTCGATGGCGCGGTCATTCTCTTCGCGGGAGAGTCCGAGCACCGGCGACCACGCACGATACATCTGTTCCGCACAGATCTTACGGTCCTGCAGATTCAGAATCGGGTCAAGGTACTGAATGCCATTCTCCGCGAACAGATCGCTCTCCTTGGTGAAGGCAGCCTTCACTGCGTTGGGTGTAGCGGTGACCGTGGGGCAGGCATTCGAGCCGGTGAGATTCACCAATGGCGTGTGCAGCACATCGTACATCGGGAACCAGATGGCGTGGAGCGGTTTCTTGCTGTGCTTCACGGCCAGCAGGTTATACACATGCGCGATGCCAATCTTCGAGGGGTAGCACGGGTCCACAGCGCCACGGCTTGCGCCGGCGCGATAAAGGTCCGGCGTCGTGTAGTCGGAGTAGACAATGTTCTCCGCCTGCATGCCGAGACTCGCGAAGTATGCATTGAAGAGCGGCGCATAATTATACGTGTTCAGAAGGCGCGGAATGCCGACGCGGAATTCTTTGCGCCGCCCCATCAGAGCCGCACGCTCCTTCGTTGCCTTCGAGACAAAAAGTCCCTTCGTGTTTGGAACTGCGTCAGCGACGTAACTCACTTCGCGATGCCGGAAGACGTCGTGCGCGGCTATGTCGACGAAGTTGGGATTTGCTGCTTTGATCTTGTCGATGTCAGCCTTGATCTCCTTCATGTCGCTGAGATCTTCTACGGCGCCTTTTTCGCAGGTGGCAATGATGAGCCGTTGTTCACCCACGCGCAGCGGCACTTTCGTCTTGCGCGGTTGGAACTCTCCAGTGGGCTTGGGCGCCTCCACCGGCTTCTTTGCGCCAGGTGCAGCCTGAATCTGAATCAAAGGGTCAACTTTTGCGCGGAAGGATGTGGTCGAAGAAGAGCCGCATCCGCAGCTGCCGCCGGCGTGGTCATGCGCATGACCAGTGCTGCACGATGAGCCGTGCGACGCTGCGGGAAGATTCGCTTGAATCTGTTCGAGGCTGGGAAGATTGCTTGTTGCTGCGGCAATCTCGTCCGGCGTCGCGGCACGGTCTTCTGCCACAGGCGCCGCAGCGACCGGTTCCTGCGAAGCGCTGCCCGTCACATCCACATCGATGAATGTGCGCAGGCAGTTGTTCTTGCAGAAGTAGCAACGTGTGTCTTCATTGCGCGTAGTGCGGTAGCGGATCTGTCGCACCGCCTCAAGGCCAATGAAAGTAGTTTCCTTGCCTTTACGCCACAGACGCAGCGCTTCCTGCGCCGCGCCGATCGCGCCGGATTCACCGCAATGCTCGTGCACAATAATCTCAGGTTCTTTGCCATTGGCGCGGAAGCTCGACCGGATAAAGTCGACCTCGGCTTTGACGACCGCAAGGTTATTCTGTGTGCCGCCCTGCAGCACGAAGCGCGTGCCCAGCGATGCCAGGTTCGGAATGCTCGCGACATAAAGGAACACATTTTTGGGTAGCACATCGGCGAGCCCGGCGAGAATCTCTTCCGACCGCCAGCCCTGGCGCTGGAAGTTCACAATGTCCGATTGCATGAACACAGCGCAACCATAGCCGAACGAAGGCATCGACTTTGCGGAGAAAGCGATGTCGGCGAACTCTTCCACCTTCATGCCGAAGCCTTCGGCCGTCGATTGCAAAAAGTATCCGTTGCCGGCCGAGCACTGCGTGTTCAGCTTAAAGTCCTTCACGCGCCCGTCTTTCAGCACGATCAGCTTGATGTCCTGGCCGCCGACGTCGACGATGACATGAGGATCTTCGTAGAATTTCAGAGCCGATTCCGTGTGCGCGACCGTCTCGACGAGTGCCACATCGGCCTTCAGCACATCTTTCAGGATGTCTTTGGCATAGCCCGTGGTGCCCACCCCTAATACTTCGAGCGTCGCGCCGCGTGTTTCCACTTGTTCGCGGAGCTTCTCAAACATCTCGATCGTGTCCTGAATCGGATTGCCGTTCGAGAGCTGATAGGACTTGCAGAGGATCTCGCCGGCTTTGTCCAGAAGCACGGCCTTCGTCGAAGTCGACCCTCCATCGACGCCGACAAAGCCGGAGACCGTTTCTCCCACAGCGAAGTCCACCGGGATAAACTTCTTCCGCCGGTACGCCGAACGGAAATCATCGAGCTCAGCATTATCTGCGACCAGCCCTTTACCACCAGAAGTCGCCTTTTCCTCCGCGCGGCCATAATCGATATACCAGGCAAGCTTTTCCGTACCCAGATAACGGCCAATCTCCGCGTCTTCGTCTTTGCCGAACTCTACCGAACCAAGCGCTGCAAAGTACTGCGCGTTGTTGGGAACCTTGATCAGTTCTTCAGGAGTTGTGCCTTCGGGAATCTGGACCTTGCGTTCCTTCCACATGCGCGGGATGTTGGCCTGCCAGGCCTCGCGCATGCCACGGATGAAAGAGTTCGGTCCGCCGAGCAGAAGAACGTGCGGCCGCAGCGTATTGCCCCGCGTAAGAACGCTCAGGTTTTGTAGCACGATTGCTTCGAAGAGCGAGGCCATCAACTCATGCGAAGGCGTGCCGGTTTTTTGCAGGCCGTTGATATCTGTTTCAGCAAACACGCCGCATTTGCCGGCGACCTTGTGCAGTTTGATCCCGTGATAGCCCTGGTTGGCCAGCTCCGACGCAGGGATCTTCAGTTTGGCGTTGATCTTGTCGATCACGGCGCCGGTTCCGCCCGCGCACTTGTCGTTCATCGACGGGATTTTTTTCTTGCGTCCGGTCTCTTCATCGTCTTTGAAGACGATGATCTTGGCGTCCTGGCCACCAAGCTCGATAACGGAATAGACCTCGGGATGCAGTTTCTCGACGGCCAGCGCCACGGCATGCACTTCCTGCACGAACTTGGCGCCAAGCATCTCGGCAAGTGTGCCGCCGCCTGAGCCGGTAACAAAGATCCGCGTGTTCTCGGGTGAGATGCCGGCCTCTGCTTCCATGCGGCGCAGAAACTCAAGCACTTTCTCAGGTTGCCGTGTCTCGTGCCGCTGATAGTCCTGCCAGAGGGTCGTATCCGTCGCCGCATCGACCGCGACGGCCTTTACCGTCGTCGAGCCTACATCGAGCCCAACTAGAAGCTGCTGCATCAGCTTGTCTCCTCAGTCCGGGTTAGTACCGGCTCCTGTTCTTCCGGCCACTGCGTGAATAGATGGGCCTATACTTTCGCAGTGTGATAGGCCGTCTGGCACGCGCTGTCGCGATACTCGGCATCACAAAATGCAAAACTGCGCTGCCCAATAGAACCATCGCCGCCAAGGATTCCCTCGCGGCGAATCGCAGAATGTTCATCAGGCCACCTGCGCGGTCACTGCTACACGGCTGCGTCGGCGATAAGCACGGTCTTTGCTCATCAAATCGTTCACGTGCCAGGCAAACTGTGCAGCGGTTCCGGCGACGCCCGGGCGATGGGGAACCTTGTAAAGTCCGCGCCTGAGCTGCGGATGCTCCGCGACGTATTCGCGAAGATCGTCGAGCGATTTGCCTGTCTTTTCGAGCACGCCTTCGAACTCCGCGCGTGCCTTCGCCCTCGCCTCCGCCAGCGCCATCTGAACGCGGCTGTGCGCGTTGACCTCGCCCTCACCGGAGGTCTCGATAGGCAGGAAGATCATATCCTTGTACTTGCTCACAACCCGCGACTGCACTCCGTCAGATTGTGTGGACGGCATGCAACCAAAGGGTTTCAGCGCCAGCACCATGTGGCAGAGATGGTTCACGGTATAGAAGATGTTCTTGCCGACCTCCATGTGACCTTCGCCGCCGCGGGCGAGCTGGTGATAGAAGGGATGAGCCAGCCGCGCGAGCTCCGATTGCGGCACCAAGTGGTGAGCGGTGTCGCCCATGTGGTGGATCGTGCGGTGATAGAAGTAAGTCCACATGCTGCTGCCCACGCTCAGGCCGGCCGTCTTCTTGAACAACGTGAACCGATTCACGGCTCGCTTCTTCAGCTCGTACCACTTTGGATCGCGATACGGAGCCTGCGCCTGCGCGCGCGCCCGGGCGCCTTCTTTGGCGACGAACATCATGTAATCGATCCAGGTGGCAATCGGCTCTACAAGAACTTGAGCGCCCTCTTTTTCGAGGAAGGCGAACATATTGAAGTTGCCGTCACCCTCGGTGGTCTGGGCCCAGAACTCGCCCGTAATCTTGATGACCGGCTTCACGCGCAGACGATCGACCTCAATGGCATCGATACTGTCGCGGCACGCGTGGAGCGCATCCACGTACTCCTTGCCATACAAGTTGTGGGCGACCTTGCCGAGCGTGCAGCTGATGCCTGTCACCTTGCTGTGCTTCTCAAGGAATGGCCGCGCCCACGCTGGAGAAGCGTCCATAATGTGCCAGCGCTTGCGGTCGCGCAGCGTGTCGGTCAGTGTCGTTACGGCTTCGTGGATCACGCGATCGGTTTCTCCCTTCGTCACTTCGAAAGGGCGAACCTGATAAACGAGTTCGTTGATTACATCGCCGAGGTTCAGAGCGTTCAACATGCCCATGCCGAAATCGACCGAGAACTTCAATC
>JASHVE010000390.1 GCA_030039675.1 Acidobacteriaceae bacterium
CGCTCGGCTCGTAGCCGCAGCTCACCATGCAGTTGGCGCACTTGGGATTGCCGCTGGCGACTCCGTACTCCTCCCACTGCGTGGTCTCCATCAGCTCCTGGAAGGTGTCGGCGTAGCCGTCCTGCAGCAGGTAGCAGGGCCGCTGCCAGCCGAAGATGTTGAAGGCGGGCGAGCCCCACGGCGTGCACTCGTACTTGCGGTCGCCCATCAGGAACTCGAGGAACAGGGGCGACATATTGAATTTCCAGCTCTTCTTGCGGTTCGACAGAATTGCGCGGAAGAGGCGCCGCACACGCGCGCGACCCAGGAAGCGATGCTGATCGGGGGCCTTCTCGTAGCTGTAGCCGGGCGAGAGCACGATACCCTCGACGCCCATGTCCATCACTTCATCGAAGAAGCTGCGCACACTGTTGGGATCGGTGCCGTCAAAGAAGGTCGCATTGGTCGTTACGCGGAAGCCGCGTTTCACGGCATCCTTGATGCCCTCGACGGCGAGATCCCATCCGCCCTCGCGGCAAACGGAGAAGTCATGATGCTCGCGCTGGCCATCGAGATGAACCGAGAAGGTGAGGTACTTCGACGGCGTGAACTCCGGCAGACGGCGCTTCAATTCGAGCGCGTTGGTACACAGGTAGATGTACTTCTTGCGCGCGATGAGGCCGTTGACGATCTCGACGATCTGCGGACGCAGCAGCGGCTCGCCGCCGGGAATCGACACCATCGGCGCGCCGCACTCTTCCACGGCCGCAAAGCATTCTTCCGGCGTGAGCTGCTTCTTGAGGATGTGTGGCGGATACTGCACCTTGCCACAGCCGGCGCAGGCCAGGTTGCAGCGGAAGAGCGGCTCCAGCATGAGCACCAGCGGATACCGCTTGGTGCCCGAGAAGCGCTTCTTCAGCACATACGTGGCGACCGTCCACATCTGTGAAATGGGAACTGCCATCTTTGCTAAATCCTCCGTTGGAGCTGGCAGCGACAGCTTTCAGCTACCAGCCGTCAGCTTTCAGCTTGTGCATGGGCTGAAGCCCGTGCCTTGCATTCCTGCCGTCCCTACGGGGCGGCCCTTCATTCTGTTGCTCACCCAGGACTGCTTTCGCCTGCGGCGAACTTGTCCTGGGCTAAATTCTCTGCCTCCCTGCGGGAGGCACTTGATGTGCGAAAACGATCTTCCGCATTTCGGCGACTCGAAGTTCCTCTCTACGAGCGCAAACCTACGCTGCTTTTTCCATGGCCCGCTTGTAGCCGGTCAGGGCAAGCAGCGGGAAGTAGTCGCGGTACAGCGTGTAAGCCAGATAAAAGACTCTGGGAAAACCTGTTCCAGTGTACAGCGCCTGATGCGTAGAGCCTTCGCCGATCGACTCGTCCCAGCTTCCATCCGGCCTCTGCCGCGTTAACAGCCAGCGCACGCCCTTCGCGATTGAATCGGAACGGTCGTCGCCTGCGGCCAGCAGACCGAGCAGCGCCCACGCCGTTTGCGAGGGCGTGCTGGGCCCCACACCGCGCGTGTCGGGATCGTCATAGCTGCCGCAGGTCTCACCCCAGCCGCCGTCAGAGTTCTGCACCATGCGAATCCATTCAGCCGCCTGCTGGATCTGCGGCTCGTGGTGGTCCACGCCGATCGCATCCAGGCCGCGCAGCACCAGAAACGTGCCGTAGAGATAATTCACACCCCAGCGGCCAAACCAGCTTCCGTCCGGTTCCTGCTCAGAGTAGATGAACTGGATCGCCTTCTGTACGCGCTTATCGTCCTGCGTGTAGCCGTAAATGGCCAGCATCTCCAGGATGCGTCCGGTAATGTCCACGGTCGGCGGATCGAGCATGGCGTTGTGATCGGCAAACGGAATGTACTGGAAGATCATCTTCGTGTTGTCTTTGTCGAAGCTGCCCCAGCCGCCGTTCCGGCACTGCATGGCAAAGATCCAGTCGATGGCACGCTGCGTCACCTGGTGCTGGTAGCGCTCGCGTGGATTGTCCACCTTGCTCAGCGCGAGAAGCACCTGGCCGGTGTCGTCCGTGTCGGGATAAAACTCGTTGTTGAACTCGAAGTACCAGCCGCCCGGCTCGGTATTGGGAACCTTCACCGACCAGTCGCCCTTGTGGCGCACTTCTTTCGAAAGAATCCAGTCAGCGGCCTTGACCATCCGCGGATCGTTGCGCGGGATACCCGCTTCACCCAGCGCATAGACGGCCTGCGCTGTATCCCACACGGGGCTCATGCAGGGCTGCATGCGGAAGGTTGGTTCCGGCACATCGGCGGTTGCGGGCTGTTCGATGCCCAGCTTCTCGAACTCGTCGCGCGCGCGAATCACCTGCGGATCGTCTTCGGAATAGCCCAGGCAGCGCAGCGCGAGGATCGCATTCAGCATGGCCGGATAGATGGCGCCGAGGCCATCCGTCATCTCGAACCGTTCCAGCATCCATTTTTCTGCGCGCTTCAACGCGAGCCGCCGCAGCGGACGAATGTGCACCGCTTCGAACCAGTGCGTGACGCGGTCGACGGCCAGGAAGAAATTGCGCCACGAGAACAAATTTTTGCGGTCTATGCGGAGGCGCAGGATGGAGTTGGTGCGTCCACCTACGAACAGCTCGTCAATTCCCTGCTCCGGTGGAATCTTCTTGAACGGCTTCTTGGCGTAAATAATCGCCAGCGGCACGAGAATCGACCGCGACCAGGACGAGATTTCGTAGAGATTAAAGTAAAACCAGTTGGGGAAGAGAACAATCTCGGGAGGAATCGCGGGCACGGCATCGTAGTCGTACTGGCCCAGCGCGCAGAGATACATCTTCGTAAACGTGTTGCACGCCACTACACCGCCGTGCGCGAGAATCCACTCGCGGCAGAGCGCGAGACGCGGATCATCGGCACTGATGCCCATCAGCTTGGCTGAGAAATAACACTTGACCGAGAGCGAGATGTTGCCGGGACCGCCGGGGTAGATGCTCCAGCTTCCGTCCTCATTCTGGTAGCGCATCATCTCGGTCAGGGCGCGCTGCAGTCGCCCGGGATCGCCCGATTCGAGAAGCGCGTGCAGAAAGATGTAATCCGCCTCGAGCATGGAGTCTGC
>JASHVE010000391.1 GCA_030039675.1 Acidobacteriaceae bacterium
ATGAAGATGCGCTTGTCGGCCAGGATTTCGTCGGCAACGGCGGTCGTAGGGCCGTTGGCGCCTTCGACGACGATGCGGGCTCTTATCTTGTCGGCGTTGCGGCTGGAGATGACATTCTCCGTGGCCGCCGGAATGAGGATCTCGCAGTCGGAGATGAGCAGCTCGTCGCTCGGCATGGCCTCAGCGTTGCGGAAGCCGAGGATCGACTCGTTGCGGTACTTGTACTCAATGAGCTGATGAGCATCGATTCCGGCGGGGTTGTAGAGGCCGCCGTCCTTTTCCGCCACGCCGATGATTTTGTAGCCATGCTCCTGCATCAGCCGGGCGGCGTTTGACCCTACGTTACCAAAGCCCTGGATGATGACGCGACAGCCATCGACCGGCATGTTGAGATAACGCAGGCTCTCATTGCAGGCCACCATCACGCCGCGGCCGGTAGCTTCAATGCGTCCGCGCGAGCCGCCAATGTTGATAGGCTTGCCAGTCACCACGCTGGTGACGGTCTGGCGCATGTGCATGGAGTAGGTATCCATGATCCAGGCCATAGTCTGCTCGTTGGTGTTGACGTCGGGAGCGGGGACATCCTTTTCCGGGCCGATAAAGTCGATGATCTCTGAGGTGTAGCGGCGGGTGAGGCGCTCCAACTCGCCCCGGCTCATATTCTTGGGATCGCAGATTACGCCACCCTTTGCGCCGCCGAACGGGATATTAACGACCGCGCACTTCCAGGTCATCCAGCTGGCCAGGGCGCGAACCTCGTCCAGCGTTACATCCGGCGCATAGCGGATGCCGCCCTTGCACGGGCCGCGCGCGACCGAGTGCTGCACGCGGAAGCCGGTGAACATTTCGATCTGACCGTTATCGAGATTCACCGGGAAATGCACGATAATTTCGCGGGAGGGCGAGCGCAGCACCTTCCACAACCCCTCGTCGAGATTGAGCTTGCGCGCGGCAAAGTCGAACCGAGCACTTTGCGCCGCCCAGGGATTGATCTCCTGGTCCAAACTAACCGCCGTGTCTCCCGTTGGCATAGTGTCTCCATTTCCCTGCTGCTGCCGCTTTCATTTTCCCTGTGCGTTCCCGGGACGAGTGAGCCGGCTCACAGCTTCAAACCCCTGTAAGTTTACGGCATTTCAAGACCTCCGCGCTTGCAGAAAGGGGCTTCCCCCGGCTAATGCGAGCACAGCGATGCGCAGGCCGCGCCGGTCTTGCTGCGACGTCTACCGGCCTTGGAAGTTGCGTTCTCCGGGATTGCTCAACACTCCCGATTTGGCGCGGCCATTCCACTATGGGCTTTTCGTTGGTTTTTGATACACATTTGTCTCTCAATCGGCCACCCCCGTTGATATGTTCCTAAAAACCGGCCTGGCCGGCCCACCCGCGCGACGGGACAAAAGAGGCGATCCGCGAGGCTCGTTCAATAAAAATCCGGAATTGGATCTACGGCGCACCAGGGTGATGCGATGAGCGCGAGTGCGGCTCTGGAAGGGCTCTACGACTACTTCGATAATCTGGCTGAGGGCATCGCTGTTCTCGACCTCGAAGGCCGGATCGTTTCGATGAATCAGACCGCGGCACGGCTCCTGGGCATGAGACGCGAAGAGCCTGCACAAAAGAGATTCGAGGAGGTGGCCGATGCCTTTACGCCCGCGGGCGAGCGCATTCCGCCGCAGGACCGTCCTAGCCGCCTTGCTCTGCGCGGGCAGTTTGTGCGGAATTATGAAGCTGCGCTCTGGCCGAAAGGAGCGCATGTGCCGAATCTCGTTGAGATCAGCACGGCGCCCATTCCCGGCCCCGACGGTAAGACTGCGCAAATCATCTTAAGTTACCGCGACATCACGGACCGAAAGCGCGCGGAGGAAGCACGGGCACGGCTGGCGGCGATCGTGGAATCGTCAGAGGACGCGATTATCGGGAAGGATCTCGACGGAGTGATCACCGCCTGGAACCGCGGTGCAGAGATGCTCTTCGGCTACACGGCCGAGGAGATGATCGGCCAGTCGATCCGGCGGCTGCTGCTGCCCGGCCAGGAGGTGGAAGAAAATGAGATTCTGCGGCGCATCAGCCGCGGCGAAACAGTGGAACACAGCGAGGTTTTGCGCAGGAAGAGGAACGGCGAGGTGGCGCACGTTTCGGTGAAGATCTCGCCCATTCACGACGCCAGGGGAGAAGTGGTAGGCGCATCGAAGATTGCGCGCGACGTCACCGAATCCAACCGTGCTGCGGCCGCACTTCGCGAAAGCCAGCAGCGGCTTGCGGGCATCCTCGACTCGGCGATGGATGCCATCATCACCGTGGACGAAGGGCAGCGCATCGTACTGTTCAATGCGGCGGCGGAAAGAATGTTTCTCTGCTCGCAGGCGAGCGCGCTAGGGCAGTCTATCGGCCGGTTCATCCCCGAGCGTTTTCGTTCTTCACACGCGGGTCATATCCACAACTTCGGTGAAACCGGCATGACGAACCGCGCGATGGGCGAACTGGGGGCACTGTGGGCTCTGCGCACTAACGGCGAGGAGTTTCAGATCGAGGCCTCGATCTCCCAGGTGGGATCGCACGGAGGCAAGTTCTTTACGGTCATTTTGCGTGACGTAACCGACCGGATGCGGGCCGAAGAGTCGCTGCACCAGCAGGCTCAACTTTTGAAGGCATCACAGACGATCGCCCGCGACATGGAGAGCCGCATCGTCTTCTGGTCAGAGGGCGCGGAAAAGATGTACGGATTTACCGAAGCAGAGGCCCTGGGCGTCGTCTCGCACGATCTCTTCCACACACAGTTTCCGGAACCGCTCGAAAAGATCGAGGAACAGCTTCATTCCACGGGCAGGTGGGCTGGAGAGCTCGTGCACCGGAGGCGCGATGGCGAGACGATCATCGTTTCCAGCGCGTGGATTCTCTACTATGACTCGACAGGTCGGCCGGCGCGCATTCTCGAGTCCTTGATCGACGTGACGGAGAGGAAACGGGCTGAAGAAAATGTTCGCCAGTCTGAAGAACGATTTGCGACGGCCTTCCAATCCAGTCCGCTCGCAACCACGTTGAGCACTGCGGCCGATGGCCGTATTGTCGATGCGAACAACGCGTTTCTCAAGATGCTGGGTTACAAAGTGGAGGAAGTGGTAGGCCGCACCGATGCGGAGCTCAGGATTTGGGCAACTGCCGAGCAGCGCATCGAAGCCTACGAGAAGCTCAGGCAGAGCGGAAGGGTCAGCGCGTTTGAGGCCCGCTTTCAAACGAAATCCGGCGAAACCCGGATCGTCAATCTTTCCCTGGAACCGATCAGTCTGGACGGAGCCGCATGTATTCTGGCAACAGCGTCGGACGTAACGGAGACGAGGAGTCTTGAACGGCAGCTGCAGCAAAGTTTGAAGATGGAGGCTTTGGGCCAGCTGACCGGTGGCATCGCACATGACTTTAATAACCTGCTGGGCGTGGTGGTCGGCAATCTCGACCTGCTGGAACGCATGGTGGCGTGGAACGAGGAGGCTGTCAGACGTGTGCAGGCCGCGCAACGCGCGGCGATGCGCGGGGCGGAGCTGACCAAGCGGCTGCTGGCGTTCTCGCGAAAAGAGCAATTGAACCCCGCGGCGGTGGCCATGCAGGATGCGATCCGCGAGGTGATGGAGCTGGCCTCACGGACGATCGGTCCGGAGATTAAGATTTCGATGCAATGCGATGCGAATCTGCCGCCGGTATTTGTGGATGCGGCGGGGCTGGAGACGGCCCTGCTGAACCTGGCGTTGAACGCACGGGACGCGATGACCAAGGGAGGATTGCTGATCTTTCGCGCGCACCTGGCCGACCTGACGGGCGCGAACGCCCTGGTACGGGCGGGCGAGCTGAAGCCGGACAAATACGTGCGCGTCACGGTCAGCGATTCCGGGCACGGGATGCCTCGCGAGGTGCTGGATCGGGCCTTCGAGCCATTTTTTACCACCAAGACCCGCGAAAAAGGCACCGGCCTGGGTCTGGCCATGGTCTACGGATTCATCAAGCAATCGGGCGGCGCGATCCGGCTGTACAGCGAGGTTGGCTTCGGCACGACGGCTTCGCTTTACCTGCCTCTGGCGGCGGGCCAGGCCGAAGAGGCTCCGGAGATGGAGCCGCTGGAAAAGCCGGAACGGCTGGGAGGTACGGCGTTACTGGTAGACGACGAAGCCGACCTGCTGGATATCGCCGAGGCCTACCTGGCCGAGCTGGGATATACGGTGATCCGCTCTGGGGACGGGGCCGAGGCGCTGGCTGCCCTGGAGCGGGTTGGACACGTCGATCTGCTCGTCACTGACATCATTATGCCCGGCAAAATGAATGGGATAGAGCTGGCCCGGAAGGTGCGCGAGATGCAGCCCGGCATCAAAATTATCTTCACTTCGGGCTTTCCCGCCGAGGCGCTGGCGGAGCGGAGTGGAAAACTCGAAGGCGGTCCCCTGCTGCACAAGCCTTATCAAAGAGCCGAATTTGCCGATATAGTGCGCAGACAAGCGAGCGCGGGGCTGCGCTGATGTCGATTCTTGCCCGCCGCAGGTGGGCGTGCACGGGCCATTTTTGAGGAAATCCAAGTCTCTCTCTGGGCAGGATCGGGGACCGATGGCAACCGCCAGCAATATCCTGGTGATTGACGACGATGCGGACATAGGCGACCTGGTGATCGCGGCTGCGCAGTCAATGGGCATTCCATGCCGGGCAACAACTGACGCGGGAGAGCTGCCGTGTCTCCTGGATAGCGATGTCTCCCTGATTTTGCTGGATCTGATGATGCCGGGAATGGACGGCGTTGAAGTGCTCAGGCTGCTCGGCAAGCTGGAGTGCCGAGCCAGCATTGTGCTGATAAGCGGGATCAACCGGCGAGTGATCGACACGACCGAAAAACTGGCCGGTGCGCTGGGGTTGAAGATCGCCGGCCATCTTCAGAAGCCGTTCCGGCTGGCCGACCTCGAAGGGCTCCTGCGTGGGCATATTCCGCAAAAATGTGCGGCTGATGCCAAGCAGGCGACGCGAATTGACTTCCCGGCCAAAGAGTTGTGCGACGGCATCTGGAATGACGAGTTTGTGCTTTACTATCAGCCACAGATCGATATTCAAAGCGGCGAGGTGGAGGGGCTGGAAGCCCTGGCACGCTGGCAGCACCCGGAGCGCGGGCTGTTGTTTCCCGACAGTTTTATCGGCCGGCTCGAGGCGCTGCAGCTCATTGACGATTTCGGCTGGCGGGTCTCGGAGCGGGGCTTGTCGGAGATGCGGCAGTTCGCTGTGAATGGACACCCGGCGCCTCGCCTCGCGCTGAACGTCTCTGTACAATCGCTGCGCGACCTTAAGTTTCCGGACATTTTCGTAAGCCTGGCCGAAAAGCATCGCGTGCCGGCGTCGAGCATCATGGTGGAGATTACTGAAAGCCGCCTGATGCATGACCCCTCGTACGCGCTCGATGTGCTGGCGCGGCTGCGCATGAAGAACGTGCAGCTTTCGATCGATGATTTCGGCACCGGGTACGCGATGATGCAACACCTCGTCAGCATTCCCGCCACCGAGCTGAAAATCGACAGGATCTTCGTCCAGAACATGCACTCGAATGCCAGCGACCGCGTGATGGTGGAAAAGACTATTGAGCTTGGCCACGATCTGGGCATGACGGTGACGGCCGAAGGCGTGGAGACCGTGGAGCAGCTCGAGTTCCTGCGGCAGAAGGGGTGCGACCGCGCGCAGGGTTACCTGTTCAGCCGACCGCTGCCACCGTCCCAGATGACGCAATGGCTCGCCAGCTATTACGCGCGGGGCGTGGAAGCGTAGCAGCAACTGCAGGCTGTCTCGATCCCTTTCGATACACTGGTTTGTGTGACGCCCTCAAACCATCCGACTCTGCCCACGCGCAAAGAATTTCTCGCGCTCGCCAAAGAGCACACGCTGGTTCCCGTCTGCCGCACGCTGACGGCCGACCTCGAAACGCCGGTATCGGCTTTTTTGCGGACGGCGTGGGCCGAGCAGGAGTGCTTTCTGCTGGAGTCTGTGGAGGGCGGCGAGCAGGTGGGGCGATATACATTCATCGGCCTCTCGCCATTCAAGCGGATCGTTGCGCGTGCGCGGCAGATTGCGATTACTGAGGGCAAGCGGACGCAGCATATGGAGGGCGACGTGTTCGCCGTGCTGCGCGAGGCGCTGAGCGGGCACAAGCCGGCGCGGCTGGCCGGTTTGCCCCCATTTACAGCGGGAGCCGTGGGCTACTTTGCCTACGACGCGGTGCGGCAGATCGAGCGTTTGCCCCAAACAGCGAAGGACGAGTTGGGCATTCCCGACGCCTGCTTGCTGTTCTTCGATGAGGTGCTGGCTTTTGATCATGTGCGCAAAGAGATCTGGCTGGTGGTGACAGCGGACGTGCGCAGCGGAAAGGCCGGTGCGGCGTATGAGCGGTCGATTGCACGGCTGAATCGTTTGGAGAAGCGTTTGGCGCAGGCCCTGCCAAAACTGGACATACGCAGGACAGCCGAAAAAGGCAAACTCAAGGTCAAACACCGGACCGCCAAGAAGGATTTTCTGACCGCGGTGGAGCGCACGAAGGAGTACATCGCGGCAGGCGATGTCTTCCAGACGGTGCTTTCGCAGCGCTTCGACGTGGAGCCGAAAGTGGACAGCTTTCAGGTCTACCGCGCACTGCGGACCGTAAATCCGAGCCCGTATATGTTCTTTTTGCGCTGCGCTCCGGAAGAGCCGCTCGGCGGAGTTGCGAAGAGCCCAGGAAGATCGGCGAAGAACCGCGCCGAAGCCATCGAACTGGCGGGCTCGTCGCCGGAGCTGCTGGTACGCGTGCATCAAGGAAAGGTGGAGTACCGGCCCATCGCCGGAACGCGCCGGCGCGGAGCAACTGAAAAGGAAGACGAGGCGCTGGCCGCGGAGATGATGCACGACGAAAAGGAGCGCGCCGAGCATGTGATGCTTGTCGACCTTGGCCGCAACGATGTGGGCCGCGTGAGCCAGTTTGGCAGCGTGAAGGTGGACAAGCTGATGTTCGTCGAGCGCTACTCGCACGTGATGCACATCGTCAGCTCGATCGAGGGACGGCTCAAACCGGGGTTGAGCGCCGTGGACGCTCTGCGCGCTTGCTTCCCTGCCGGCACGCTGAGCGGCGCTCCCAAAGTGCGGGCGATGGAGATCATCGAAGAGCTGGAACCGGCCCGGCGCGGCGCCTACGGCGGCGCAGTGCTGTACGCGGACTTTTCCGGCAATCTCGACTCGTGCATTGCGATCCGGTCGATGCTGGCGATCGGCGGCAAGGGCTATGTGCAGGCAGGCGCGGGCATCGTGGCCGACTCGGTGCCGGAGCTCGAGTATCAGGAGTCGATCAATAAAGCGCAGGCCGTGGTCCGGGCGATTGAACGGGCGCGGGAAATATAACGCCGTCTCATTCCCTGTTCTTTCCATAAAAGCGGTGAGCACCGGAAGGGATCACTGCGTCTTTGGGAAAGAAACCAACAGCGGGAGTGCACCATGCAGAAGGCTCTGGGATGGGTGCGGAATGGATTGGCTGTTGTCGGCGTGCTGGCCCTCGGGTTCTGGCTTGGATCTGGCCGCACAGCGAAAGCGTCAAGCTATGATTCGGGTGCCGGCGATGTGGAGTTTCAACTGACCGGCATAAACCAGACGAGTTCGCTGCTCGTCTACCGGCCCGGCACAAAAACAGTGTATGTCTATCAAGGAGCAACAACCGGAAACTCCGCGCTGCAATGCTCCTACATGTTTCAGCTCACCAGGCCCGGCGAAGTGATCCACCGTGTTCCCTGCGGCGTCCCAAGCCTGATCCCATAGCAATGGCTGGAGGACTGGCTTGCTACCTGGATAGATTCACTCCGCGCCAAACAACCGGCGGAAAAAGTGCCCTATTTTCGCGAAGAGGCCGGGTTGCTTCTTCTTTGCAGGAGACGTTGGCTGTGCCTGCTCCGGCGTTGTCGATTGTAGCGACGGATTCACCGCAGGCGGCGCGGACTGAGCTTGCGATGCGCTCGCATTGCTTGCAGTGACCAACGGTGGCGCAGTCTGCGCGGCGGGAGTGCCCGGCTGTGTAGGAGCAGGCGCGGGAGCCGGCGCGGGCGCGAGGCCTTCGCTCTGCGCCAGGGGAAACTCATTGCCGGTGGCTGCGGCCGGCGTGGGCGGGCAGCCGCAGGGCTCACTCTCCTGATCGACCACCTCGTGAAGGCTCCCATGTTGGAACATCACGTGCTGGCCGGGCTGCACGCGATAGAGACCGCTGTCGAAGAGGCTGGTGACGACAACGTAGGGGGTGTTTGCACCCGAATTGTCGACGCAGGTGTCGCCATCGCGGCCGAGGCGCACCTTCAGTTCGGAGGCACCGGGGCCGCCGATGAGGATGCGGAAGTCGGGCGTGAGCAGCACATCAGCGTTGCGGCCGGTGGCGAAGCTGGTTTCGATAGCGCCGTGATCCATAGCAATGAGCAGGCCGGGGCTTTCGGCGGCGGGCACGCTGGGGTCAGCGGCCAGCTTAACGGTAGTGGTGGCACAGACGCGCAGCACTCCGCGATGCGGCAGAATTACGTTGGTGGTGCGGGAGCCCGAGGTGATGCTGCCACTGGCGGCGATGATTGCCTTGCCGCCGGTCACTTCCAGCGCGCCGGTAACACTGGCGGCTGAGTCAGCGCTCTCGGCATTGAGCGGAACGATAGCGATGGGCCCGGCTGCATCGGAGTGATCGGGCGCGGCGGGTGGCTGCAGTGCAGGGACGGTCTGCGCGGCGACTAACTCGGAAGAGATAAGACACGCGACGCACACAATCTGAGTTGCATGGAGAGCCATGGTGGTCCGCGAGATACGCATCTAGCTTTACATATCCAGGAAATTGCGGATCATCTGATGACCACCATCGGTCAGCACGCTCTCCGGGTGAAACTGCACGCCCTCGATCGGCAGCGTGCGGTGGCGGAGTCCCATGATCACTGACCCTGGGCCGATGCTTTCCGGAGTGCGGGCTGTTACTTCCAGCTCGGACGGAAGCCTATTTTCTTCGACGATGAGCGAGTGATAGCGGGTACAGGTGAGCGGCGTGGGCAGACCCGCGAAGATTCCTTTGCCGTCGTGCTCTACCGCACTGGTTTTGCCGTGCATGAGAGTGCGCGCGCGGATCACCTGCCCGCCAAAGGCTTCTCCGATGGCCTGATGCCCGAGGCAGACGCCGAGGATCGGCGCTTTGCCGGCCATGTGGCGGATCAAAGGAACCAGGATCCCCGCCTCGTGCGGCGTGCACGGACCGGGTGAAAGAAGAATGCGCTCGGGCTTGAGGGCCTCGACTTCCTCCGGAGTCACCTCGTCGTTGCGGCGAACTTCAACCTTGGCGCCGAGCTCTCCCAGGTACTGGACGAGGTTGTAGGTGAACGAATCGTAGTTGTCGAGGACGAAAACCATACGCACCTCCAGTGTAGCGCGCCGGGGGATTGCCGAATCTGCGCTCGCGCTTGGGCCGCAACTCGACATGGCGAAAAAGCCGTTGACAAATCTGAAAAATGACGAGAATATACGTCGTATACGACATATCGTATGCGACGGAGGTCCGACGATGCCTTCCAACACTTCTTTACTCGTCTACCCGTGGGTTACGCTGGGTGCGGTGTGGCTGGTTGCCGCAGCCGGCAAAAAAGCCGCCATTCAGAGACAGCCCGTGCAAGGACGCCTCCTGCAAATCGCGCTGGGTACCTTGGGGTTCTTTCTGCTGGCCCAGCGCCCGTTCGGGATCGGCTGGCTCGGGCAGAGGTTTGTGCCCGGCACTGGAGCAGTGTTTGCCACCGGCTTCGCGCTGGAGATCGCCGGCGCCGGCTTCGCCTTGTGGGCCCGGGTCGCGCTGGGAGGCAACTGGAGCGGTCGTCCCAGCCTGATGGCCGGGCATGAACTGGTGACTTCCGGACCCTACGCGATGGCACGGCATCCGATCTACACCGGGCTGATCGTCGCCGCGGTGGGAACTGCCGTGGCGATCGGGGAATGGCGGTGCGCGCTGGGCGTAGGCGTGATTTTTCTGGCATTCCTCGTAAAGATTCGCTACGAAGAACGACTGATGATGCAGGCCTTTCCTAGCCACTACGCGACATACCGGCAGCGCGTGAAGGCGCTGATCCCTGGAGTGTTCTAACCATGGGAGGAAGGATCAAGCGGGACAGGAAAACATGCGCGACCGCAGAAGCCGAGCAGATGGAACGCGACCTGAGTGCGATCCGGCGCATGATGCGGAAGCCTTTGGCCGACGAGTTCGCGAAGAGCGGCCTGACCGTGCCCCAGAAGGCGGTGATGCAGGTCGTAGTGAACCGGGAAGGCATCAGCCTGAAGGAACTGAGCCATGAAGTAAGCCTGGCGCACTCGACTGTGAGTGGTATCGTAGACCGGCTGGAGAAGCAAGGCCTGGTCGAGCGGCGCACCGATACGGCCGATGCGCGCTTGAGCCAGATTCACTCGAGCGCCGCGGTGAAGGAGTTTCTACGCGACAAGATGCCGGCACTGAGCCGAGGACCACTCAGTGCCGCGCTCGAGCGAACATCGTCCGATGAGCGCAGGCAGATCGGATGGGCGCTGCAGCGGCTGCGCGAGCTGCTCGAAGGCGGATAGAGCGGTTCCACAGCGTGTGTGCCCTTGCTGGAACTGTGAAAGGTGGCATTT
>JASHVE010000392.1 GCA_030039675.1 Acidobacteriaceae bacterium
CGAATCAAAGAGCGCGCCCTCCTGGAAGACCATGCCGGTGCGGGCGCGCAGCGGGAAGAGCTGCTCTTCGGTCAGAGAGCAGATTTCTTCACCGAAAAGCCGCACGCTGCCCGCGTCGGGCAGCAGCAGCCCATTGATGAGCTTGAGCAACACGCTCTTGCCCACGCCGGCAGGTCCAAGAAGGATGCGGGTCTCACCGGGCGCCACCGTCAAGCTGATGTCATCGAGAACCGGCGGTCCGCCAAAGCCGATGGTGACATGCCGCAACTCGACCACCGGATGCGAGTCCTTCAGCGGCTCGAGTTCGGGAAGAATGCTGGGAACGCTCATGAGCCGAACAGAGTCAACAGCACGTGGGTGATCAGAAAGTCAACGAAGATAATCAGCACGGACGAGACGACCACGGCCTGAATCGTTGACCGGCCCACTCCTTGCGTGCCACCGGTGGTTCGCAGGCCGTAAAAGCAGCCGATGGAGCTGAGGATGTACCCGAAGAACAGCGGCTTGACCAGGCCCTGGATGATGTCCGGATGCCGCAGGTGCTCCCAGGCCATCGAGAAATACTGCATGCCGTTCTGGTGGTTCATGAAGACGGTGACGCCGGCTCCGCCCAGGATGCCGCAGGCATCGGAGATGATGGTCAGAAACAGCAGCATCACCATGGTCGAAAAGATGCGTGGCGTCACCAATTTGCGCAGGGGGTCTACGCCCAGTGCGCGCATCGCGTCGATCTGTTCCGTCACCACCATGGAGCCCAGCTCGCTGGCCATCGAAGAGGCGTTGCGGCCAGACACCATGATGCCCGTCAGCACCGGGCCCAGTTCTCGGATCATGGTGAGCGAGACGAACTGGCCGGTCACCGCCGTGGCGCCGAAGGCTGAAAGCGTTGCCGCCGACTGCAGCGCGAGCACACCGCCTGTGGAAATCCCGGAAAGAACCACGATCGAGAGCGAGCCAACCCCGATAATGTCGGCCTGCATCAGGAAATCTGTCCAGTAGATCGGCGGACGAAAGAGATTCAGGAACGAGCGCCAGGCAAACAGAGAATAGTCCTGGACGGTAAGCACGATTTGTTTGGCGGTGCGGTCGATCGTGTTTATCGCCATCGTTTGAGCCGGCCTGTAGTTTGAGGAGTGTGCGACGCTTTACTGCGGTTCCAGAGTTGCTATACCCCGGAGCCGCGAAGGCTGAGTGGCTTTTCCCTTAAGAAAGAGCCAACTCGCACCATACCGAAAAGGGCATAGTTACGCTGGAACCGCTCTAGAGGACAGAATAGCGCATGGACCCCCGCCGGCTGCGGAACCCGGCCCGATTTTTCACATCCCGGGCGAGCCCTGGTCCGCCGGGTGTGAATGTCGGTAAGCCACTTAACGGTATGAGGATAGAAGAAGTCTGCGCTTCCACATGACAGAGCGCACACGAGCCGCATCCAACCCTCTAGGAGGTATAGATGCATCGGTTTCGCGTGCGGCTCATCCTTGCTCTGATTGCAAGCGTGACGCTTGTGTCGGCAGCCTCCACATATTTTGATGTGTTGGCGCACCGCCACGTCCTGAGGGAGGAACTGGCCAACCGCATTCGCTGGATGGGACTCAGCATCACTCCGGATGTGGAAGGCGTGCTTGCCACCGGCGACCCCACTGCCGTGCCGGGTCTAACGCAAATGCTGAAAGGCGGCACGGGCGCACTGGGAATCGCCATTTATGACGCGCATGACGACCTTCTGGGCAGCGACGGACCATCCGAGGTCATTACCGCGCTGGGTCATGGAACTGTGACCAGGTCCCTGCAAAGGGGAATGGAGGTCACCACATTCGGCCACACGGGCAAATGGCGTTGGATGGAAGAGGTGTTTCCCATCCACAATGGCAATGAGCTTTTAGGTGCCATGTCCGTCGTCGTCGACGCCGGTTACATCCACGACGAGGGGGTTGCGCTGTGGCGGCGGAGCTTTTGGCGTGTGGCGGCATTGGTCGTGCTCATCGTGCTGATCACGTTGGGGATGGTGCGCTGGTTCCTCACCCGGCCGATGAAACACGTTACCGAGCGGCTGCGCTCCCTCCGGACCGGCTACGCCGGCCGGACGCCGAAGCCCGAGGTGTCCGAGTTAAGCCTGTTTACTCCCTTGGCGCGTGAAGTGGAGACCATGGCCGAGAGTCTGATTGCGGCCCGCGCCGCAGCCGCGGCAGAGGCCCGCCTGCGCGAAGCCGGCGAACACTGGTGGACCGCCGAACGCCTGGCGGTGCGCATGTGCGACAAGGGCGGATTGAGCCGGATCTTTGTCGTCTCCAACCGCGAACCCTATGTGCACTCTCGTCAAGGCCGCGAAATTGTCTGGTCGGTGCCCCCCAGCGGCCTGGTGACTGCAATCGAGCCGGTCCTGCGCGCCTGCGATGGCGTGTGGGTCGCTTCCGGTAGCGGCGATGCCGACCGCGCCGTCGTCGACGAGTTTGACCGGCTCAGCGTGCCGCCCGATGACCCGCGCTATACCCTGCGTCGGGTCTGGCTCACTCAAGAGGAGGAGTCGCGCTACTACGACGGCTTTGCCAACGAAGGCCTGTGGCCCCTCTGCCATATCGCGCACACGCGGCCTATCTTTCGCGCCACGGACTGGGAGTGTTACCAGCAGGTGAATCAGCGGTTCGCGGATGCGTTGGTCGAAGAGATGGCAAGGAGCCAAGAGCCCGTCGTCTTCCTGCAGGACTATCATTTTGCGTTGTTGCCGCGTATGCTCAAGCGGGCGCGCCCTGACGCGCGCGTTGCAATCTTCTGGCACATCCCCTGGCCCAATCCTGAGGCCTTTGGCATCTGCCCATGGCAGGAAGAGTTGCTCGACGGCCTTCTGGGCGCCGATCTGCTCGGCTTCCACATTCCCCTGCATTGCAACAATTTTCTCGCCACCGTGGACCGCGTCCTGGAGGCGCGCACCGACCGCGAGCATATGACCGTGCGTCGGCTCGGGCACCTGACCACCGTGCGGCCCTACCCGATCAGCGTGGCCTTTGAAGGCGTGCCGCTGGTCAGCACCGGAGCCGACGAACCGGACGCCGAGGAAAAGCGCGCGACCGAGCGGCGCGATCTGCTGGCCGAGTTCGGTGTCCGCGCCGATCAGATCGCGCTGGGCGTCGACCGGCTGGACTATACCAAGGGAATCGTCGAGCGATTGATAGCGCTCGAAGAGCTGCTCGCGGAAAATCCGCTCTATCGGGGGCGGCTGACTCTGGTGCAGATTGCCGCCCCCAGCCGCACCCGCATACCCAGTTATGCGGAGTTGCGTGCCCGCGTCGATGAAACCGTGGAACGCATCAACTGGCGCTTTCAAACCGCGCATTGGAAGCCGATCGTGCTGATCGAGCGCCTGTGCACTCACAACGAGGTGAAGCGCTGGTACCAGGCCGCCGATCTGTGCCTGGTAACCTCGCTGCACGATGGCATGAACCTGGTCGCGAAAGAGTACGTGGCGGCGCGCGACGACGAAGACGGCGTTCTGGTGTTGAGCAAATTCACCGGCGCAGCCGTCGAGCTGCGCGACGCACTCATCGTCAATCCCTACGACACGCGCGGCGTGGCCGCAGCCATGCGTGCCGGATTGGAGATGAGCCGCGCCGAGCGCCGGCAGCGGATGCAGAGAATGCGCCGTCAGGTGATGGAGCACAATATTTATCTGTGGGCCGCAAGCGTGCTCGGCGATCTGCGCGAGCTGCGTCTCGATGAAGCCGATGGCATCGACGTGAGCCGCCCCGAGCCGCCGGCCAGTGCTGTGACTGAAATTGCCGGACGTAAAACCGCGTAGGAGGTGAGCAGAAATTGACGGGGGCCGGGGGCAATGCAGCAGAAAAACTCAACGTTTTTTTCACCCGCTTTGCCGGCATCGCTTCCTCTTTGTTGCTGCTTGACTTCGACGGAACCCTGGCGCCGTTTCGCGTCGACCGTTTCAAGGCGCGACCGTGGGCGGGGGTACGCGAACTGCTGAGTCTCATTCAGAAACAGAAGAAGACAAGGATCGTGATGATCTCCGGCCGGCCCGCCAGTGAGATTGTGCCCCTGCTTGGCCTGGAAACACCGCCCGAAGTATGGGGACTGCACGGAGCCGAGCGGCTCTATCCCGATGGCCGGTGCGTACTCGAGACTTTTTCGCCCGAAGTGCGCGGCTATCTCCACGAGTTGAGCACACGCCTGCGTCAAGACTCGTTCGGGGGCGGCTTCGAAGAGAAGCCCAATGCCGCCGTGATGCACTGGCGCGGTGTGGCTCCCGAAAAGGCGCGTCAGATCGAAAAACGCACACGCGAGCTGTTCGAACCGCTCACGCGGGTCGAAGGGCTGAAGCTGCTCGAGTTTGAAGCCGGTCTCGAACTGCGCGCAGGCCGCGACAAAGGCGGCGCGGTGAAGGTGATCCTCGCCGAAATGAGCGCAGGTGGTCCTGTGAACTTTCCCGCCGCGTACCTGGGCGACGACTTTACTGATGAGATCGCATTTGCAGCAATGAAGGGGCGCGGATTGAGCGTGCTGGTGCGCCGCGAGTGGCGCGAAACGCTCGCCGATGTATGGCTCAAGCCGCCGAGAGAACTTAGGAGTTTCTTGAAGTCCTGGGCGGATGCCGTGGACAAGACCGACAGGGTTCGGCTTTCGTGAAGTGCGAATCGCTCAGCTCAACACAGTTGCTGGTCGTAAGCCACTGCGCCAGGAACTCTCCTCTTGACGTAACGGAACTGCGAGCAGCGTGTAATAGTTGTCCGTAAGATATCCCTCGTAGCCCATCGAGGTTCCATCCCAGCGCCGCCAATCGGGCGAGTGACCGCTCGCATCTTTTCCCTCGAAGCCGCATTTGCCGTAGGCATCCAGCATGGGAAACAGAATCCGGTCGGCTTCTTCTTTGCGGCCGAGATCGTAAAGAGCCGCGAGGGTGAAAAACGCAAAGGCGCCTGTCGCGCCGCCGTTCTCGTAGTTCTCAAAGCCGTCCGCATTGTCGGCGCGCGCGCCGCAGCCGAAGCGGCCGTTTCCGCGCTTGTCCACACAATCTTTCAAAGCCACAGAAACCAGATTCCCCGGCAGTCCCATATAGAAGCGGTCGTAGCCCACTTCCTTCATCTTGGCCAGCAGTTTGTCCATGATTGCGTTGGCCTGCGGCTTCGGCACCAGTCCATAGTGGATCGCGATTCCGTTGACCCAGAGAAAGTAGTAATCGTGCAGTTGTCCGTCTGCGCTGCGCCAGCCGCCAAGCACTCCGGTCGCCGGATCGTAAAAACGCCCGTAGTACGCACTGCGCAGTTTATCCGCAGCAGAACGATACCGCGCTGCATCGGCGCTCTTGCCCTGCTTTTCCGCAAGTTCGGTCATGTTGCGCAGCGCGCGATACGCCAGCGCGTTGCCGTAAGCATCCTCATGTCCAAAGCCGATCGTGTCCCACCAGTTCGACGGCCGGAACGTAGGCGCTCCATCTTTCCAGATTCCCGAGTTCCCGCTGACACTGTACTTGAACAGGCCGTCGCCATTGGTATCGCTTGCCAGCAGTGTTTCAGCCCAACCCCGGATGCCCTCATAATTCGTCGCCAGCCACGCGTCGGCGTCGCCTGCGCGCACGCAGTTCGCTGCGGCGATCAGCATCGCGGGCAACGCGTCGGAGTACGCGCTGGGACAGCATTCCCAGCCGGGTGCGGGTAGTCCGTACGCTGTTCCCCCTGCAAGAAGCCGGTCCAGCGTCTGCCTCATCACGTCGAGCGCCGTCAGGCCTTCTGCCAGCGGCGGCGTCAACGCGGCAATGTCCGCAAATTCGTAGTAGCAGAATGCGCAGGTATCGCTGGCGGTATTGTTCGCGAGCGCCGGGTACGACGGGTTCAGTTGCAGCGCGTTCAGCCAGTTGCGGCGAAATGCGTCGAAGCGCTCATCGTCCGCGATCCCCGGCACCTGAGGATAGATGGCCGTTACTTCCAGCGTGTAGAGAACGCGCTTCTGCTCCGCGCTCGCGCCGGGCAGCGACAGCATCGCATTTTGCTTCGGCCGGTCCGACCGGTACGCGAATCCGACATCCTTTGTGCTTGCGGTAAGCCGCATCGAGCCCTGCCCGGGGAAATGCAGAAGCACGGGCGCCGCCAGCAGGTCATCTTTGCGGAACACGCCCAGAACCGTGCTGTGGACCTGCGCAAGATTGAAATGGAAAACCATGGGAGCCGGCACAAAATCCGCGCTCCACTGCGACGTGAGAACCACCTTGTTGCCCGAGAACTCGAAGATCCATGGCGGCGGAGCGCTGTTGCTGGCCCCGTTCATGCGGTACTCCACGCGCCGCACTCCATCTGCTGCCGTACTCGATGCTGTGTAGCCCGCTCCTGCGCCGTTCGCCTCCACAATGTTGGCGCCGCGGCGGCCTTTTCCGAGCCCGTCAATGTTCAGGCTCAGAAACTCCGGAGCGCTCGCCGACAACTGCAGTTCGATACTGTCCGACGCAAAGCGCAGCCCGCTGTCGTTGTCTTCTGCACTCTCGGCAATGAGTGGATGGCGTGAAAGAAGCGCAGCTGTCGTTGCCGCGCCGGCCGTTTTGAGAAAATCTCTACGCTTCAGCATTTCCCCCGGACCTGTCACTGCGCTGGGTCGCGCGTGCAGGCAAGAGATTTGCCCGCGCTCGAAACCGCAGACGATTCTAGCAGGATTGGCCGGTTTTACTCTCTGCCCTTTTTCCGTATCTCGATGTTCAGTCGCTTGATCTTCTGGTTGAGCGTAGAGAGTGGAATACGGAATTGCTCCGCGGCGTCAGTTTGGTTCCAGTTGCAGCGTTCCAGCTTTTCGATGATGATGCGGCGCTCAATTACTTCCAGAATGTCGAAGAGCGACGAGTTGGGGTTATGGTCGAGCAGCGCATCCTGGAAGCTGCGGCCCGTGATGTGGCCCGGCAGCAGATCGGAGCCGATGACGGGGCCGGAGGAAAGCACCACGCCGCGTTCAATCGAGTTTTCGAGCTCGCGCACGTTGCCCGGCCAGTCGTAATCCACCAGCGCGCGCAATGCATCGGCTGAGAGCTTGCGTGGCGGCAGATTGTTTTCCTGCGTGTAATAGTCGAGAAAATGTTGCGCCAGCAGCGGAATGTCTTCGCGCCGCGCGCGCAGCGGCGGCAGATCGACGGTGATGACGTTCAACCGGTAGAAAAGATCCTCGCGGAACTTGCCCTCGCGCACCGCCTGGCGCAGGTCGACGTTAGTGGCGGCGATAATGCGCACGTCCACCTGAATCTCCTGCACGCCGCCCAGATGCATGAAGCGCTTGTCCTGCAGAACGCGCAGAATCTTGGCCTGCGTGTCGAAGCCCATGGTGGCGATCTCGTCCAAAAAGAGCGTGCCGCCGTTCGCTACTTCAAAGAGACCCTTCTTCGAAGCGATCGCCGAAGTAAATGCGCCCTTCACGTGCCCGAACAGCGTGGACTCGAGCAGCTCCGAAGGCATGGCGCCGGTGTTTACCGGCACAAACGGTTTTTCCTTCCGCGGCGAATTCGCGTGGATGGCCTTCGCGATCAGCTCTTTGCCCGTGCCGCTCTCGCCTTGAATCAGCACTGTCGAACGGCTCGGCGCTACCTGCGCAATCAGATCGAAGACGCGCAGCATCGCTTCGCTCTTTCCAACTATGTTGGAAAAGTTATAGCGCTGCTTGAGCGTGCGTTTGAGCTGAAGGTTTTCCTCTTCGGCTTTGTGCCGCGCGATGGCGGATCGGATGTCGGCGAGCAGCTTCTCGTTGTCCCATGGCTTCTGGACAAAATTCTCTGCGCCGGCGCGCACGGCCTCGACCACGTTGTCAACGGTGCCGTAGGCCGTGATCATGATGACCGGCAGCTCGGGCTGGCGCTCCTTGATCTGCGGCAGCAGCTCAAGACCGCTCTGGCCAGGGAGGGCGAGATCGAGCAGCACAAGATCGAAGTTGTCCACTTCGAGCAGCCGCAAACCCTCGACTCCATCGGCCGCCATCATCGTGGAGTAGCCTTCGAGCGACAGCAGAACCTCCAGCGACTCCCGGATGCCGGCCTCGTCGTCGATCACCAGAATGTGGGCCGAATTCGTATCACCGTTGGATGGTGTAGGAGAGACGGGCGCGTTCAAGGGGGCTACAACCTCAGGCATGTACGGAATTCCTTATGAGCGGAAATTCAAGATGAAATGTGGTGCCGGCGCCCACCGCGCTCTCTACGTGAATTTTGCCGGCATGTTCCTGAATGATGCCGTAAGAGACCGAAAGTCCCAGACCTGTGCCGCGCCGCTCGCCGGGTTTGGGCGTAGTCTTCGTCGTGAAGAATGGATCGTAAATTCGCTTCAGGTGCTCGGGTGCGATGCCGGCGCCGGAATCGGCAACCAGAGCCTCTACGTGCCCGTTGACGACGGTTGCC
>JASHVE010000393.1 GCA_030039675.1 Acidobacteriaceae bacterium
CAGATTGCGTATCTCGTTCCAGTCGCCTGCTACATCGGCGTAGCCCTCTATGGCTGGCTCTTCGCCGAAGCGAAGCCCGGCGAAGGGCAGATTACCGCCTGACCCGGGCCGTTTGTTATGGCAGTTCCCGAATTTGTGTATACCGAAGGAAGATGTTTAAGTGGCCTTTTCCTCAAGAAAAGGCCACCTTGCACGGCGCTCAAAAACTCGACGTTAATTCGGGAACTGCCCTAGTTGCCTAGCACCGGCCCGCGTCCGCAGGCGGTTTCGCTCCCTTACTCAGCTGCTACGGGGTTTGTCAGCGACCCCAGCCCCTCGATCGTGACGGTGACATTGTCACCGGGCTTGAGCCAGCGCTTGGGATTGCGGCCCATGCCGACTCCAGAGGGCGTGCCGGTGGAGACGATGTCGCCCGGCAACAGCGGCGTGATGGAAGACAGGTATTCGATCAGGTCGGGGATCTTGAAGATCAGCTCGCTGGTGGTAGAGTTCTGCAGCGTTTCGCCATCGATGCTCAGGCCAATCTTCAGATTATGCGGATCGGCGATCTCATCAGCAGTTACGATGGCCGGGCCCATAGGGCTGAATGTGGGAAAGCTCTTGGCCAGCGACCACTGCGAGGTGGAGCGCTGAATGTCGCGGGCGCTGACGTCATTGACGATGGTGTAGCCGTAGACGTGCTCGCGCCACGCTGAAGCGGGAATGCGATAGCCGCCTTTGCCGATGGCGAAGGCCATTTCGGCCTCGTAGTCGGGCTCGCTGGAGTTTTTGGGCAACACGACGGCGTCGCCGGGGCCAATGATGGCCGTCTGCAACTTGAAGAACACAACCGGAAACTCAGGGAAGGCCATCTTCGACTCGATGGCGTGCTCGCGGTAATTCAAGCCGATGGCAAAGAGGCGCGGAGGGTTGGCGAGTGGCGCGTGCAGACGCACTTCGCTGAACTTGTAGCGCGGATACGCGCCGGGATTGTCGATCGAGGTGATGCCCGCGGCGATAACGGAGAGCGCGTCGGTGTGGCTTGAGGCCGAGAGATCGACGACCAGGTTTTCTTCTTCCAGCAGTGCGCCCGGCCGAACCTTGCCGTCAGCGGTTGAAAACGAAACAAGCTTCATGCGCATCCTCCACAGTGTTTCGAAATGATGAAATGAGGGAGCCTAAGCGGCCGTCCAACCGCCATCGATCGTGAGCAGCGAGCCGCTGACGAAGGCGGCCTCGTCGGAGGCAAGGTAGCGCACCGCGGCGGCGACTTCTTCCGGCCGGCCGAGACGTCCCACAGGCTGGCGTGCGCGCAGCTCGGCGCGGATCTCTTCTTTGTTCTCTTTGTGAAATTTATCGAGGTAGCCTTCGACAAACGGAGTCTGCACGGTGCCGGGGCAGACGGCGTTTACGCGCAGCGTCTTCGGATATTCGACGGCCAGCTGGCGCGTCATCGCAATCACGGCTCCTTTGGTAGTGCAGTAAGCGAACCGCTGCTTGATGCCGACCAGCCCTGAGACCGACGCAATGTTTACAATGGCGCCGACTGCCTCATGATGCTGCGTGGCCGCAAGTAACAACGGCAGAAATGCCCTCGTGACCAGATACACCGAGCGCACGTTGACATTCATCAGGCGGTCGAAATCTTCGGGCTCGGTGGCCTCGATCGATCCCACATGCCCGATGCCCGCATTGTTCACGAGAATATCGAGGCGATCGATCTGCGACGCGGCGTTGTTGATCGATTCCGTACCGGTTACGTCGAGGTGGAGCGCCTTGGCTGAGCCGACTGCGCCGGCGAGCTTTTCGGCTGCGGCGAAATTAATGTCGGCGATCCAAACGAAGGCAGCGGCGCGCGCGAGCTCCTTCACGGTAGCCTCGCCGATCCCGCTTGCGCCGCCGGTGACGAGCGCGTGACGGCCTTCGAGGCTGAAGGATTGAGATGAGAACGAGTCGGTCATAGCGGGCGACGTCAGCTCTTCCGTGCGTCGGCCAGCACCTTCAGATAGGCGCGGGCGGTTTCGGTGATGGTTTCAGGTTTTCCGGCGTCGACGGCGGCCAGATTCACCAGGTCGCTGCCCACGCCCAACGCCTGCGCTCCGGCCTGGATGAAACCTGCAGCCGTTTGCAGCGTGACGCCGCCGGTGGGAATGAGCTTGAGGTGCGGGAACGGCGCCAGCAGCGCTTTGAGGTAGCTGGCGCCGCCCACGGCCGAGCAGGGGAAGATCTTCACATAGTCGGCGCCAGCCTCCCACGCGGTGATGGCCTCTGTTGGTGTGAGCGCGCCGGGGCACGAGATCTTCTGGTTGGCTTTCGTTGCCCGAATCACCTCAGGGTGCAGGCTGGGGCTCACGACGAACTCGGCGCCCGCTTCAATCGTCGCTTCAGCCTGCGCCGCCGTGGTGACAGTACCGGCACCGAGCAGGAGCTGCGCTCCGTATTCCTTCTTGAGCTCCTTGAGCAAATCGACTGCGCCGGGCACGGTCATGGTGACTTCCACGACGGTCACGCCGCCTTCGACCATGGCTTTTACCACGGCGTGGCCCTGCTCCACGCTCTTGGCGCGCAGAACCGGAATGAGTCCCACGCGCTCGATGATTTGCTGCGTTGTTTCGGGCATTTTCTCCTCGTCGATCTCGTCGCGGTTTAGCGGGCAATGCGCGCCGATCCGCCTTTGATGATGCGCTCTACTTCCGAAAGTGTGGCCATGCTCGTGTCGCCGGGTGTGGTCATGGCCAGCGCACCGTGCGCTACGCCGCACTTGACAGCCCAGTCGATTCCTTTGTCGGCGAGCAGTCCATAGATCAGGCCGGAGGCGAAGCTGTCGCCGCCGCCGACGCGATCCAGGATGTCGATCTCGCGCTGCGGGACGTGCACGATCTTATCTTCATAAAGCGCGATGGCGCCCCACGCGTTGCGGCTGGCCGTGTGTGCGGTGCGCAACGTGCTGGCGATGAGCTTCAGGTTGGGATAACCAACAGCCACCTCGCGCAGCATCTCTTCGTATCCGGTGATCGGCAACTCGTCGAAGTCCTCGCTCACACCCTTGATCTGGACGCCGAGCATGGCGGAGAAATCTTCCTCGTTTCCGAAGAGCACGTCGACTTTGCGCACGATCTCGCGATTGACTTCCTGAGCCTTGGCTTTGCCGCCGATGGATTTCCAGAGCGAGTCGCGAAAGTTCAGATCGTAGGAGATGGGCGCACCGTATTTGCGGGCTGCGTCCATCGCTTCCACCGCTACATCGGCCGTTGACGCCGAAAGCGCGGCGAAGATGCCACCGGTATGCAGCCAGCGCGCACCGTTTTCAACGCCGAAGATGGCTTCCCAATCGAAGTCGCCTCGCTTGACCTGGCTGATGGCCGTATGGCCGCGATCAGAGCAGCCGGCGGCAGCGCGCACGCCGTAACCACGCTCGGTAAAGTTCAGGCCGTTGCGCACGGTGCGGCCCACGCCGTCATACGGCACCCACTTGAGCAGCGCCGTGTCCACCCCGCCCTGCAGGATGAAATCTTCCACCAGGCGGCCAACTGGGTTGTCGGCAAGCACCGTGGCGATCGCGGTACGCAGGCCAAAGCAGCGGCGCAGTCCGCGCGCTACGTTGTATTCGCCTCCGCCTTCCCACACGTGAAACTGCCGTGTGGTGTGGATGCGGCCTTCACCTGGATCGAGGCGGAGCATGACTTCGCCAAGGCTAAGGCAATCCCAGCGGCGCGAGGAATCGGGAATCGAGATTCTGTTCATGTTCACCCAATAATCTATCGCATCGAGCCGCAGCCAGTCTGTGGTGCAGTTGAGCATGTGGGACGATGAGCGTGGTGTAGACTGGCTCGCGGAGGCAAGTGCGCCGAAGGCTGCATGCCTGTTCTGATTAAGATTCCGATCTGGGTTCTGATCTGAGGAGAGAGAAGCGATGGCAGAGTCGCGCAAGTTGCGCATGGGGTTGGTGGGCGGCGGCCCGGGGGCGTTCATTGGCCCCGTGCATCGCATCGCAGCCGAACTCGACGGCAGAATCGAGCTGGTTGCCGGCGCGTTTTCGCAGTCGGCGGAGCGGTCGCGCGACGCGGGCGTACGATTCGGCATTGATCCGGTGCGGGCTTACGCGAGCTATCAGGAGATGATCGCGGCGGAGAGCAAACGGACCGACGGGATCGATTTCATCGTGATCACCACGCCGAATCATCTGCACCTGCCGGTCGCGCTTGCCGCTTTGGAAGCCGGCATTCCCGTGATGAGCGACAAGCCGGCAACGGCCAGCTATGAAGAAGCGCTGGCACTCGAAGTGGCGGTTCAGAAGTCCGGCTTACCGTATGGCTTGACGCATACCTATGCGGGCTACGCGATGGTCCGCGAAGCGCGCGCAATGTGCGCAGCAGGCAAATTTGGCGCGATCCGCAAGGTTGCCGTGGAGTACTTTCAGGGATGGCTGAGCCGGCCGCTGGAAACCACCGGTCACAAGCAGGCTGAGTGGCGTTCCGATCCGGCGCGCAGCGGGAAGGGAGGCGCGATTGGGGATATTGGCACGCATGCGTTTCACCTGCTGGAATACATCAGCGGCTTGCAGGTAACCGCGATCAATGCAACGCTGCGCACGGTGGTGCCGGGCCGCAAGCTGGACGACGATTGCAACGCGTTCCTGCGACTAAATAACGGCGCTGCGGGAACACTGGCCTGCTCGCAGATCGCTGCCGGGGAGCTGAATGAAATGCGCATGCGCATCTACGGTGAGACCGGCTCGATTGAGTGGCGGCAGCAGGATCCGAACCGGCTCGTCGTGAAGTGGCTCGAAGGGCCGGAAGAGATTCACCATGCTGCGGCTGGCTATCTGAGCAAGGATGCGCAGGCTGTGGCGCGTGTGCCCGCGGGTCATCCGGAAGGGTATCTCGAAGCCTTCGCGATTCTCTACCGCGAGTTTGCCGATGCGCTCATTGCGTGGAAGAAGGGCGAAAAAGATCCGCTGCCGGCGACGCTGCCCGGCATTACGGCCGGAGTGCGCGGGATGCGGTTTATCGAGCGCGTGATCGAGAGCAATTACAAGGAAAGCTGGGTGGATTTCTAAGAAAGTTTTCGGCACTTTGCTGGAGAGAGCATATGAAGACAATTAAGGGCCCCGGAATTTTTCTGGCACAATTTGCCGGAGACGAAGCACCATTCAACAGCCTGGAAACCATCGCCGGCTGGGCGGCCGATTTGGGGTACATCGGCGTGCAGATTCCCAGCTGGGACAGGCGCCTTTTTGATCTTCAGCGCGCCGCTGAGAGCAAGGGGTATTGTGATGAGATTCTCGGCATTGCAGCGGTGGCCGGAGTGGCAATTACTGAGCTCTCGTCGCACCTGCAGGGGCAGCTCGTGGCGAGCCATCCCGCATTTGACACGTTGCTGGACGCTTTTGCGCCGCCAGAGCTGGCGGGCAATGGTAAGGCTCGCCAGGAGTGGGCTGTGCAGCAACTGCTCTACGCCGCGAAGGCAAGCCGAAATCTGGGATTGACGGCGCATGCAACGTTTTCCGGCGCGCTGGCGTGGCCGTTCTTTTATCCGTGGCCGCAGCGGCCTGCGGGACTGATCGACGAGGCTTTCAAGGAACTCGGGCGGCTGTGGACACCGATCCTTAACGCGTTCGATGAGGCCGGTGTGGATCTCTGCTACGAACTGCATCCTGGAGAGGACCTGCATGACGGCGCGACCTTTGAGCAATTTCTCTCCGCTGTCGGCGATCATCCGCGCGCCAACATTCTCTACGATCCAAGCCACATGGTCCTGCAGCAGATGGACTACCTGGCCTTTCTCGATCTCTATCACGAGCGTATTCGCGCTTTTCATGTGAAGGACGCCGAGTACCACGCGAGCGGGCGCGCCGGCGTGTATGGCGGGTATCAGGGCTGGATCGATCGTCCAGGGCGTTTCCGTTCACTCGGCGACGGCCAGATCGATTTCCGCCAGGTGTTCAGCAAGATGGCGCAGTATGACTATCCCGGTTGGGCCGTGGTGGAGTGGGAGTGCTGCATCAAGCATCCGCAGGCGGGCGCCGCGGAAGGTGCGCCGTTTGTCCGTGACCGCATCATTCGCGTGACGGATCGCGCCTTCGACGATTTTGCAGGCGGTGCTGCGAACACCGAACGCAACCGGCGCATTCTGGGTTTGTAAACGCCGGTGTGGGCTGCGCGCCTAAATACGAAGCGCGGGTGGCTATGAAATCAAGTCCGGAATCTCTTCGATGGGAGCTGCGATCTTTCTCGGCGCGACGATTCCATATTTCAGATCGAGAAACTCCTGTAACGCATCGGGTAAGAACGCGGCTAACTCCTGCCAGGTAAGAACGCTCAGCCGCACGCGTAGCTCGG
>JASHVE010000026.1 GCA_030039675.1 Acidobacteriaceae bacterium
TGCAACCGCGTTGCTGTCGACGACGGCCACACCGAAAGCGTGTCGATCAAGCTCAAGAAGCCCGCAACGCGCGAAGAGCTTCTCGCCGCCTGGGCGGAGTTCCGCCCGCTCGCAGGCGAGCACTTGCCCACCGCGCCCAGCCAGCCCGTCGAATGGGCTCCGGAAAGTGATCGTCCCCAGCCGCGCCTTGATCGCAACCGCGGCAACGGCATGACCGTAACCGTCGGCCGTCTGCGCCCCTGTGGCGTGCTCGACTGGAAATTTACGGTTCTTTCGCACAACACCATTCGTGGCGCTGCCGGTGCAACCATCCTGAACGCCGAGCTGCTCGCCAGCCTCGGCAAACTGGAGCCGGTCGCTGTCACAGCCGCAGCCGCGCACTGACGCAGATAGAGCCAAAAACCCAGCGTGGTATGAGCCGCGCTGTGGCTTGCAGTAGTAAAAGAGGTTCTGTAACAGGGTACGACTTCAGTCGTGCCGAAAGAGAACAATAGGGATCAGGGCTTTAGCTCCTGAGGGAATCTCGGCACGGTCAACGGTGCCGCTGGAAGCTTCCAATGAGTCTGGTGGTCATGAAGTTTGGCGGCACCTCGGTCGAAGACGCGGCCGCCATCGGTCGCACTGCGGCCATTGTCAAGGGACGCATCGCGCTCGGCAAAAGCCCCGTCGTTGTGGTCAGCGCCATGGCCAAGGTGACGGACCAGCTGCTGCGCACTGCCGCGGCTGCTGCGCAGGGAGACCGCACCGGCGCTCTGGCCGTCAGCTCGCGTCTGCGCGCCCGCCATCGCGACACCGCAGCCGAACTGGTGAAGAAGCACGATGACTGCGCCGTGCTCGTTGACCTCGTCGACCGCAAATTCGATGCCCTCGACGAGATTCTGCGCGGCCTTTCCGCTATTCTCGAGCTCACGCCGCGCATCTCTGACCTGATTGTCAGCCACGGTGAACGCATCTCCAGCCTCATCGTTGCTGCTGCCTTCCACGACAAGGGCATCGATGCAGCGCACGTAGATGCGCGCGAGGTCATCATCACTGACTCCGAGTTCCAGAAGGCCGCGCCGCTCGACGACTTCATCGAAAAGCGTGCGCGGGAAAAACTCATTCCCCTTGTGCAGCAGTGCAAGGTGCCCGTGATGGGCGGCTTCATCGGCTCAAATGAAGCGGGCATCACCACCACCCTTGGCCGCGGCGGCTCCGACTACACCGGGGCGCTTGTCGGCAGCGCGCTCAACGCTGAGGCCATCGAAATCTGGACCGATGTAGACGGCATCATGACAACCGACCCGCGCATCTGTCCCGATGCGCTGCGCGTAAAGGTCATCAGTTTTGAAGAAGCAGCGGAGCTGGCCTACTTCGGCGCCAAAGTCCTGCACCCGGCCACGATTCTTCCCGCCGTCAAAAAGAACATTCCCGTCCTCGTCCTGAACAGCCGCAACGCCATGAATGAGGGCACGCGCATTACATCGCTTGCGCCGCACTGCAAGAGCCCGTTCAAATCCATCGCCGTCAAAAAGAAGCTCAGCATCATCGACGTTGTCGCCAGCCGCATGCTCATGAGCCACGGCTACCTGTGCCAGATCTTCGCCATCTTCGACAAACACAAGTGCGTCGTTGACATGGTTTCTACCAGCGAAGTCAGCGTCTCGCTCACCGTCGATTCCAACGCGAGCCTGCCGGACATCGCCGCCGACTTAAGCAAGCTGGCCGACGTGAAATACGAAGGCAAAAAAGCGCTCATCTGTCTCGTCGGCGAAGACATCCGCGGCAAGAACGGCATGGCCGCGCAGGTCTTCAATGCCGTTCGCCATATCAACGTGCGCATGATCTCGCAGGGTGCCAGCGAAATCAACATGAGCTTCATGATCGAAGAAGACGACGCCGACGAGGCCGTCCGCTCGCTCCACGCCGCTTTCTTCCAGGACCCTGATCCGTCCATTTTCGATGTGGAAGCGAGAAATGCCGTGCATAGTTCGTAGCCGTAGTTCTCAGCTTGCAGTTCACAGTTCGCAGCACGTTTTTCCCCAGCAAACACTCGCAACCGAGAACTGAAAACTGAGAACTGGGAACTAAGAACTGCGAACTGTTCCGAAGGAACCCCATGCTCATCCTCGTACTCGGCAAAGGAAAGACCGGCTCTCTCGTCGCCGAAGTGGCCCGCGAGCGCGGCCACGGTGTGCGCGCTCTCGACATCAACGAGAACGAGCACGCCTCGGCACTCACCGCTCCCAATCTCGCCGGCGTAGACGTGGTCCTCGACTTCACCACGCCCGAAGCCGCAGTCGAAAACATGCGCGCCGTTCTCGCCCTCGGCAGCCGCATCGTGGTCGGCACCACCGGCTGGTACGCTCAACTTGCCGATATGAAGGCCCTCGCGTACAAGCGCGGCGGCGGCCTGCTCTACGGCACCAACTTCTCCATCGGCGTGCAGAAGCTCTTCCGCATCACTGCCGAGATCGCCAGGCTTGAGGGCTACCGGTTCTCGGTGACAGAAACCCATCACACCACCAAGGTCGACGCACCCTCCGGCACGGCCATTACGCTCAAGGAGATCCTCCAGGCCGCGCATCCCGGCGTCGAAATCCCCGTTACCTCGCACCGCGTCGGCGACGCCAAGGGCGAACACGTCGTTACCGCGAAGAGCGACGTCGACATTCTCGAGATTCGCCACGACGCGTACAGCCGCCGCGCCTTCGCACTCGGCGCCATCCGTGCCGCCGAATGGCTCAACGGCAAATCCGGCGCCTGGGATTTCCGCGAAATCTTCGATCAGTTATAGACGGATCGGATGTCCTACTCTCAGCAAGAATCGGGTGCCCCACCTTCGGCGCAGTTTCATCGCGCCTAAGGTGGGATAAATGTATCTATAGTTTTTTATAAACCTCCGCTGTGAGCCTATGTCTGGTGTCAGACATCTGACACATCACTCATCTCAATCTTCGCAGTTCCCGGCTCATTGACCCTTAGGCCCCACCGGCATCTTCAAAAACTCATCCTGCGTCAGCACCCGCGGTACCATCCGCGCCGTCAGGATCGCGCCCTTGAACCAGTAAATCTTATTGATCCGCACGCCGATCGACGAGTGCCCCGGCATCTGCGGTTTTAAATCGAGCGCTCCTTCGCCTTGCAGCTCGTCGTTCACATAATTGCGCAGCGTCTTGCCGTCGTACACGGCGGTTACGCGATACCATTTACCCAACGGGTGCAGCAGCTTGCAGTTGAGCAGCGTGCGATTTGAATCGCCTGAGGACGCGAAGCTGTCCAGGCACCATTGCCCATCCACGATGCGAATCTCGAAGAGCATGCGGTTTTTTGTGTCCTGCCCCGTTGCCGGGTCCTGCTCCTGCAAGTGAAAGAACCGCTGTGCCTGTGCGCCATCTGCATCCGGACGGAAGATCACCTCCCATGTATAGGTTGAGGCCCCTGCCAGCGGATGGTCATCCACAAAGATCCCGTCATTCACCCCGTTGAACTGCACCGCCTTGCCATACGGCGTCTCGATCACCTGCGGCGCCCCAAGCACATGCGTCGGGTGCCCACCAATCGCATCCAGCCGGTCGAATCGCCAAATCTCTTCGTGCGGCGCAGGATTTGCAGCCGAAGCTTGAGCCGCAAGAAAAGGCGCGGTGAAAGACAGAGCCAGCAAAGCGATACTGGCGTGGCACAGAATGTGCATGAATCTTCTCCCCGAATCCCGTGATGTCTTCTCAAGCACTGTAACGCGCGTGCAACAATCTGTGCGGAATCGGTAGATATGTCGCAATCTCCGCGATGCCGCGAACCTGTGATCCACTCTATCCCACGCACCGTCACAGAATCCCGCACCGGTTCGTTATAAACTTTGGAAGTGATGGAAACGACAGGTTGCGGTACGGCAATTGTTACGCCTTTTCGCGAAGATGGTTCGCTCGATGAGCCGGCCCTGCGCGAACTGGTGAACTGGCAGATCGAGTCTGGTATTGATTTTCTGGTGGCCTGCGGTTCCACGGGCGAAGCCGCCACGCTCGATGAAGAGGAGTGGCTGCGCGCGGTCCGCATTGTGGTAGAAGCGGCGGCGGGGCGCGTTCCCGTGTGGGGTGGCTGCACGCACAACAGCACGCGGACGCTGGTGCGTCAGGCTGGGCTGCTCAAGTGCATTCCCGGGCTGAGCGCCGTACTCTCGGCCAACCCTTACTACAACAAGCCCTCGCAGGAGGGCCAGTTCCAGCACTTTCTTGCGCTGGCCAAAACCGTACACCCGCTGCCCGTCTGCGTCTACAACGTGCCCGGACGCACTGCCGTGAATCTCAACCCTGAAACGGTTGTCCGGCTGGCTGCCGCCGCGCCGAACATTCAGGCCATCAAGGAAGCCAGCGGCCTGCTTCCGCAGATTGCCGAACTCGTGCACTCGCTGCCGCAGGGCTTCAAGATCTTTTCCGGCGACGACAACCTCGCCCTTGCAGCGATCGGCATCGGCGGGCATGGCCTCATCAGTGTGGCCTCCAACGAAGCGCCCGCCGATGTAGCGCGCATGATCCGCGCTGCTCTGGATAATAACTGGTCTGAAGCGCGTGCGCTCGAGCGCCGCTTCGCGCGTCTCTTTGAAGCAAACTTCTGGGAATCGAATCCCAGCCCTGTAAAAACTGTGCTCAGTTTGATGGGCCGCACCACCGACCATGTGCGTCTGCCGTTGGTGCCTCCCACCGCGGCCACACGTGCACGCCTCGAGCGCCTCGCCGGCGAACTCGGCCTGTTGAAGCACGCGCCCGTGCCGGCAGGCTTCAGGGCTGAGGTATTTTGAGCGGGAGGAATCAGCGTTCGCGGGTTCTCGACAGGTGCGTTTCCTTACAGCGGTTTCACAGTGGCTTCGGCAAGGGCACATCAACTGTGGAGCCGCTCTAGCGGCGATAGCAGGCGCGACGTAGATCTCCCGAAAAAAGTTGCAGCACCCCCAAAAATCGCCGCAACTTTTCTGAATCTTTCTGGGTTTGTACACATCGGGTGGCAGTTGCTCCGTAACCTTCACAGGCTGCCGCCGAACGCCGTAGCCGTCCTGGATCACTGCATCCTGGAGAATACCGTTTCACTCCAGCGATAGCTCCGTGCGCGAACGCAACCTGAACGAACTCATCACGATTGTCGAGGACGAACAAGCCAAAAAACCGGTCTGTAGCGGTGTGCGTCCGGTCCTTGCTGGTCGATCCCGGCAATGTTCAGGTGGAGAGGCTTGCAATATCGCCCACTCCGCGCTCGCTCAACATAAGTCACGAGCTCGCGTAACAGAAAGAGGCCGAATATGTCCCCCAAATCACACGACAAACTCTTCCGGCTGGCAGCACCTTTGCTTACCGTTGCCGTGTTCGCGGTAACCGGATGCACAAGCGGTATCATGTCCAGCACCGCAACCCAATCCAGTGCGGCAACGGGTCCGGCATTCGTGGTCGGCACCGATGCTCCGTTAGCAAGTATCGTTTCCTATAACGCGACAATCACAAGCCTGGTTGCCAATCCCACGAACGGGGGCACGCCCGTGTCACTGCTGGCCAGCGGCAGTACGCCGACAGTCGACTTTGCACGCTTCAATGGCCTCCAGACTCTGCTCGACATGAACGATGTTGCAGCGGGGACGTACGACAGCGTGACCATTACGCTCGGTACCAGCACCATCGGCTACCTGAACGTTCCCACGTGCACTCCGACGCCCTGCACCCCAGCCGCACCTTCCATTTTGAGCATGGCGGCGAGCTATGCCACGGGCTCGAATCCCGTCACCATTAAGCTGGATAAACCCCTGGTGATTGGCGGTACGGCAAGCGTGCCCGTGGGCGTGCGCATCGACTTTGATCTTGCCAAGTCGATCGAGGTTGACGGGACCGGCGCATTCACCGGCACCGTGATTCCCACTTTCAATGTGAACACGGTGGCGACCACTGACGGGGGCGGCTACATCGACGAATTCGTGGGAGGCGTAACCACCCCGCCAACAGGCACCAGCGAGCCCAATTCGTTCGTGATCGAGGGGCCGCACGGCGAGAAATTTACGATCAATACGACCTCGTCCACGCAGTGGGACGGCGACGCCACTCTGGCCGCCCTGAACACCAGTAGCATCGTGCAGGTCATGGGCAAGCTGGATCCGGCTGACCAGACCCTCGATGCCGACGAAGTGGCGATTCTTTCGGACTCCAACTTCTACGCTACAGGCCAGATCACCTACGTGACAGAGGCAAGCGGTCAACCAGCCAGCAGCTTCGACCTGTATGTGCGCGCGCTTGAGCCATCAAGTGTCCCCATTACGCTGGGCAACATTGCGACGGTGAACCTGACCGGCAGCGAAAAATACTTCATTTACGACATGCGCAATCCGTTGACGGGATTCCTGTTCAACTCGAGCGCGCTGGTCGCCGGCCAGGACGTGGCCATCGGCGGACCGGATAGCGGCGTAGTGAGCGAGACGAGCGTCGCGGTGAATCGCATTCACCTTCGCAACTGGGGCTTTAACGGCACCATCGTGAAGGGCAGCGAGAACGCGAGCCAAGCCAGCTTCCAGATGCAAGTGAACGGATTTGCGGGGGTGCTCATCCCGGAGACCATTACTGTGTATCTGGGCGGCAACTGCGACTTCCGCTACGGTCTGGGCGCATTCACTGATCTGACCGACGGCGCAAGCATCCGCGTGGTTGGATTGCTGCTAAAGAACCCAACCAACGGGCAGGTGGTATTGTGGGCTCGTCACGTTGACGGCTTGAACTTCACCGACTTTACCACCACAGCGTTCCAATAAAACTAAATTGAATCTGCCCAAGCGCCGGAGCCAGGGTCACATGGTTCCGGCGCATTTTTTTGTTTCCTGCAGACCGCTCACAGCAGATCGGCGAACGGCGGGAACGTCAACAGCAGCCCCAGCGCGAGCAGAACCAGTGCGGCCGCGCCGACGCGTCCCAGGTTAACGGTCCTATTGTGCCAGCGCACGTGCAACAAAACCCACGCAATCAGCCACACCACGATCGCCGACGTCGTCACGCCGGAGAGCGGTCCCGTCGGCTTCGAGAAGATCATCGCACTCTTGATTCCGGCGGACTTGTCCGCGAGCGTGGCTATTAGACCCAGGGCAAATGAGCCGAAGCCCGCGGCCAGAACCGCTGCTGCTCCCGCTCCGTTGGAAAGGGAAGTAGTGCCTGTTCCCGTTGCACGTACGACGTTCGTCTTTTCCCTAACCGTTCCGTGCATCGCTATTCTCCATGCATAAGGTGAATGGTGCTTCCGCCTTCGACTGGCGCGTTCTTGTTGATCATCGCGCCGAAGAAACCGGCCACGCCGCCGGCGAACAGCGCGATCCATACAAAACTCAGCACGATTCTGCACAGCTGAGGATGCCGCTGCAGCTCCCGCCCGTACTGCCACACAACCGCCGCCGCCATCGTGATGCAGATGGGCGCGAGCCACGCCACGTGCTCCTTCCACTCCATGCCGAGCGCGTGCCATCCGATCGTCGACGAGCTCGCCATCAGCAGCCGCTGCGGAAAGGCGGCAAGGCTTGCCGTTCCCGCAGGCGGAACGGCACGGTACCACGGATAGATGATGTAGGCGCCGGTGAAGACCGTGATCCACGCCACTGCGGCCATTGCGGCGAGATAGATTCGCATAAACCAGTCGTCGCGTGCGGCAGGCGCGTCTTCAGCTGCGGGCGCGTAACGCCGGTAAAGCTCCACCAGCGCGCCTGAGCACGCGAGCAGATACAGCGCGCCAAATCCCATGCCGTGAATCAAAGTCCAGAAACCGCGTGTCGTAATCTCCATTCGTCCATCCCTTTCCTGCGCAACAAACCCAGGTTGTCTTCTTGGGTGATCGACCGAAGCTGAAGGACCCGCATCGGCCCTTACGGGGGCGGTTGCGGGCCACTTGATGAGCCATCGTTCTTTTTGTCCTCTTTGCTCCATGTCCAGTACATGCCCGCGTAAGCGTAGTTCTCGGTCTGCCCCGCCACCGAGTGTCCATAACAAAATAAAAACTGCTCATTCGGATTTTTCTTGAAGTGGTAATAACCGCCCATGTCGATCATCGTAGAAGCCTGTGTTTGTGCGGCGGCAAATCCCTCGCGCCCGTGCGCGAAGACCTCTACACCCAGCTCCCACTGCTCGCTGAGCTCTCGTTTCACCAGCCATCCTGTGTACGGAAAGTTACGGTAGCCGGTCTGCGGAACCACCGTATAGCCGCCTCCGCCATCAAAGAGCCACTTCCCTTCGTTTTTCTGGAGCCAGATGGGCAGCTTATACCA
>JASHVE010000394.1 GCA_030039675.1 Acidobacteriaceae bacterium
GCAACGCACAGCGGTACGTTCCTCTGCGCTCATAGGCCAGCGCCAGGTTGTAGTGCGCATCGGCATACCGTGGAGACAGCGCAATCGCCTGGCAATATGCATCAATGGACTCGTCCAGCCGCTCCAACTCGTCCAGCACGTTGCCCAGGTCGAAGTAGGCCAGCACATAGTCCGGATCAACCTCGGTTGCGTGCCGGTACAGCTCCTCCGCGCGGCCGTATTGCCGCTGATGGAAGAACAGCGTGCCAAGATTGATGCAGGCCGCCGCATTGACCGGATCGATCTTCAGGATCTCCTCGTAGAGCTCGATCGCGTCCTGCTTCTCGCCGGCCTCTTCAGCCTGCACCGCAGCCAGAAAGCGGTCGTGTGTGCCGCGGCCGCTCACCCGCAGCGGCGCCGGCGCAGACACCGCCTGTGCCCGCTCTCCGCCCTGCGCTCGGTCGAAGTCAAACAGCAACTGTCGGCGGATCGGGTCGACCATCGCTCCGCGATGCCGGAACACCAGCCGCGTGCCCGTGCGCACCACGCAGGCCTCCAGCAGCGGATTGGTCATCCCGGCCACAGCCTTCATCGCCAGAATAGAATCCCGGATCGAGGCCGCAGGCACAGCCTCGGCACGCAACGCGCGCAGCGTCCGCAATTGCCCGAGATCCTGGAACGAATAGTCCTGTTGCTGGGGAATCAATCCGGCCCGCTCCCACCCCTGCAGCTGGCGGGAACTGATTTGCAAGATGCGGAGTACATCCTCGCGGCTATAGCTGGTCACTCTCGAAGTGCTCCCACGTGAACTCTTGGAACAGTTGCAGAGGAACGAACCGCTCTTTCAGCGATTATGCCAAGAGTATGCGTGGATAAGCAGACCGGAACTACCGCAGCAATAAAAAATTCGTGGATAACCGGTGCACGATTTGGTTCCAGGAGCAGACGGTCACGGCGCGAAAAGAACCCAAAGCAGGACGAAACAGGCTGGAGCCGACGGTCAGACTTGAACTGACGACCTGCTGATTACGAATCAGCTGCTCTACCAGCTGAGCTACGTCGGCCTGCTCCTAGAATTGTATCGTCCGGCCGGGAGAAGGTAAAGTTGAGCGATACTCGCCGCGCAGCCGGCAGCATTTACGAGTCAGTGCAGGTGAACCTCAATGAGCATCATGGCACAAACTCTTCAACTGGCATTCAGGATCGCGATTGTATGGGCCGCGGGCTTTTTGCTGGCAGTGTCGGTCCGCGCGCTCCTGCCTGACAAGATCGGCTTCAGTCTGGATGGAAGCGGGCCGAGCCTGTTCGTGCCGTATAGCCGTATCGGCTTCTGGACCTGCCTGCTCGCCGCCGTCACCGTCACTGCCCTGGTCGTCATCCGGGCCATGCTCGCAGACTTCGGCCTGCGGTCGTAAACTGGCCGCTGCATCGCGGCACGTCTGAAGACGCTGAGGTGTGTTTCATGCGAACCGATCCGGTGGAGGAGTGGCAAAGGCTCACCCAGCATTACCGCGAACTCACAGACGATCAACTGGAAGAGCTTGCCCTGGACTTCGCCGACCTCACCGAGACGGCGCAGCAGATCCTGCGCGGCGAAATGCGCAGCCGTGGCCTGCGCGATCCGCAGGCTCCGGCACAGCCTCGAAAGAGCTCAACCAGCAGCGCCATTCTGCAACGGGAAGCCAGCTTCGGTTCCGAACCCGGCGGGGACCTTCCGCACGAGTACACATGGAAGACGCTGCTCTGTGAATGCGATGCGCGCGAGGAAGCCTGGCAGATCTCCGAAGCACTGCGCCGTGCGGGCATCGAGAGTTGGATCGATGGTCCCGGAATCTATTCCCCCTACTCTGACCTCGATTTCACCAGTCCCCGCGTTCTCGTCGCCGCCGACCAGCTCGACCAGGCCCGCGAGATCGCCTCCCGGCCCATCCCGCAGGACATCGTTGATGAATCCAAACTAACGGCGCCGGACTTCGAAGTTCCCCATTGCCCGGGATGTGGAACTGCCGACCCGGTGCTCGAGAGTGCCGATCCTGTGAACGCCTGGCGCTGCGAGCTCTGCGGCAGGCACTGGACCGATCGCGAACCGGGAAAAATTCTGTCGTGAGTAGCAAAAGGCGCCAAAAACGGAAAGAGCCGCCCGGCAACAGGGCAGCTCTATCCTCAGGGAGAATAGTTCCAACGGAGGCAAAACCGTGAGAACTTTCTGGCTGCATAGTAGGAGCGGGGGCTGGCAGTGTCAAGGAGAAATGTAGATCAAAATAAACGTATTGTTTGCAAACACTTACAGTATAGATGCTTGATTTGGCGCGCGCTGCATTTTCGATTCTTATTCGCCTTTATCTTTTAGGCTTTTCCCGCTATTTTGGGGTGTTTTGTCGGATAAATGTCTACTTTTCCACAGGCTTATGCTGCCATTAACCCTTCGGATTCGGCCCTGTGATCTCGGCTGTCTTCTCTTCCAGGCCTTGGCGCAGATCGAGATGAATGAACTCTTCGTCGTAAACCGAAGACGCCGGCTTGCCCCGCGCTATGCGGACCAACGCCCGACCGCCCCCGAGGAAGAAACCGAGCAAAATAGCAGCCAGGGCCCCGACACTAACCAGCGCGGCAATGCCGATGAGCAAGCGCCCGGTCTTTTCCACATCTGACTCGGTAGGCTGCGGAATCGAGGTCAGCTCGGCCTCGAAGTGAACCGACTCCAGAAGCCTGTGGCTCTCATCGGGAATCGCATCCCCGCTCACCACCGCCACCAGCACGCCGCTGCGCCGCACTTCAAGCGACGCCTGGTCGGAATCCGTCAGCGGCTTCGGCCGCGGCGGTTGCGCCGCGCTTCCGGCCTTGAGATACGCGCGGATCGCCGTCTCCTGCGATTGCGCAATCTGCGGCGTCGGGTATTCGAGGATCGTGAGCGTGGCCGGACCGGACGCGAGATCGTAGTTTGCCGTAACCGCCTCGGCGCCGCGGTCAAAACCGGCCAGGCTCGCCGGCAACACACCGCCTGCTCCCGCGTAGCCGGCGGGGCCTTCTGCGTAGTGTGTCGTCTGTCCGGCCAGTGAAGTCTGCGGCAGCGAAGCCAGGATCGGCGGCCCGAGCGCCTTGTTGCCGGTCGGTACAGGAAGCTGCTTGGCAATCTCGCGCAGTTCGCCCGCCGTCATCGGGCCGATGCGGGAGTAGCTGGCGTCCACCACTGTATCGCCTCGCCAGAAGAGCACACGATTCTTGTCCGACGCCGCACCGGCTCCAATCGACTCCTTGGCCCAGCCATTCTGCCGGTAGTAGGAATACGCTCCATATGCGCCGCTGGCATCCTGAAAGTGGAGCGCGCGCAGCGTAAGCGCATCATCGTCCCGCTTGTAATTGGCCTGTGCGCCAAAGCTGAATCCATATTCCTTCAGCGCCGCAGCATTGGTTGCATCAGCCTGTGCCGCATCGGAGAGTGTCTCGATGGGCCCGGCAGCTGCCCATCCATCAAAGTCTTCAGGCAGCAGAGACTTGGGAGACGGAGGCAGCATAATCGGCGTGGCAGTCTGCTGATGGGCCGCGGGCTTCGCCGGTGCGGCCTGTGCCGCGAAAGACGCTTCGCCGCCGGCAAACGCCAATGAGCAGACAACAATGGCAATCCAACGTGTCAACAGATTTTCCGCCACTTCCAGCCGATATGAACCCGCCTTTTCAGGGTACACGCTCCCGCGCGCCCCACTCTCTCTTTTGACACTGGCAGAGGCAGAAAGGTTCCAGCGTCACTCCGCTGCGCCTTTCCATGGAGTGAAACGCGGCAACCAGCGCGGCACATCGCGTTTATAGCGCGGATAATCCTCCGGGTGCCGGCGCGCCAGCGTCGGCTCTTCATACAGGCAGACAAACAGATGCGTGGCCAGCCATCCGCAGGCCAGATAGACGGCCATGCTATGGCTTCGAAACAAGATCGCTTCTCCGCCGACGCAGGTCAGCACACCTGCATACATCGGGTTGCGTACGTAACGGTAGAGCCCGCTCACCACAAGCCGTTCCGTAGGCGCCGCAGGCACCAGCGTTCCCCGGCCCACGCGGACGAAGCGCACAATTGACTCGAAGAGCGGCGCGAGTCCAAGGAGAATCAGCGCACAAGCCGGCAGAATCTGCCAGCCCGCCTCTGCCGCTGGAACGCGAAACCGCGTCATCCAGAAGGGAATATAGACCAGCACAAACCCCGGCCCGCCAAAGACGACAAACAGCGCGGAGATGAGAACATTGCGCCGCTGTGTGCGCATACCTACGCCACCACAGATCGAGTGCGCGCCCACC
>JASHVE010000395.1 GCA_030039675.1 Acidobacteriaceae bacterium
CAAACAGCTTTCTGTTGAACGGCGTCGACGCCACCAACCTCTTCAATGGCAAGAGCACCAGCCAAGTCGACTCCGAGCGTGTCATCAACTCCACGGGCGTTCAAACCAGCCCGGGCGGCGGCGGCGGCGTCATCATGTCCGCGGCTTCCATCTATCTTTCCATCGGAAACGCCATTCCCACTCCCGCACCGGAGACCCTCCAGGAGGTTCGTGTGAACGCCTCCATGTACGACGCGGATCAGGGGTCCACCTCCGGCGCGCACATCGACATGAGCACCAAGTCGGGTACGAACCAGATTCACGGCGCAGTCTACGCCCATCGCGGCACCAACTGGATCAACGCCGCTCCCTTCTTCTTCAATCAAGACCCCGACGTTCCCGCCATCGACAAGATTCCACAACTGCACCGCTACATCCTTGGCGGCACATTCGGCGGCCCGATCATCAAAGACAAACTCTTCGGCTTTGTCGCCTACCAGCACCTGCACGTTTCGGACGCCGAGCTCGGCGATTCGTTTCTTGACGTTCCCGTTGGGCTCACCGACGACCGTTCCGCCAACGGCCTGGCTAACGTAAGCAACAACTCCTTCGGTGCAAATGTCGGCAATCCAAACATTACCGCCGCCAACATCGACCCGCTCGCCCTGATCCTGTTCAATTCGCCTTCGCTGCCCGGCGAGCCCGGCAAGTGGCTCATCCCCAACGATGGACTCAACGGCACACCTCCAACGGCGGCTCACCTCGATAACGCATTCATTCCGGGTACAGGCCGGTTTATTTCAGACCAGGCTGTGGCCGACCTCGATTACAACGCGACCAGCAAAGATACGCTCGCATTGAAGTACTACTACCAGCATGATCCAACCCTCGCGCCCTATTCCTATTCGAGCGTGCCCGGATTCACCGAGCATCTCGATTCTGGAGCGGAAGAGTACTCGATCAGCAACAGTTTCATCGTCAAATCCAACCTGAGCACGACCGAAACCATCGGCTTTTTGCGCGAGAAGAATTACGCTGACAACCAGCAGCCTTTTGGACCAAACTCTATCCCCGGCGGCACCGCCGGAACCGGTTCGATCAACGTCTTCGGATCAAGCTACTTTCCCGGCATCTCAATCGTGAACGTGCTGGGCCAGTACCAGCCCGGCGGCATCAGCCCCGTGTATCTCAACATTGGTCCGAACGCGGAATCGCAGTCCAGCAATACAGGCATGTTCCAGAACCGCCTGTCTCCCTCTGCCAATGCCATCTGGATGCTCGGCAAGCACGCGCTCAACTTTGGTGCCAGCTATGCCTACACCCAGCTCAACACCATCGACAAGCGCACAGGCAAAGGCACCATTGCGACAGACGACTTCAGTCAATTCCTGCAAGGCTACGATGTGCCGGGCGGCGCGGTCACCGAATTCTACGTAACCTCGTTCCTACAAGGCGACGCCAATCGCTATTACCGGGCTAATCAGCTGGGAATGTACCTCGAAGACAAATATCAGATTACGCCGACTCTCTCGCTCACCCTCGGAGTCCGCTATGACTGGGACGGCGGGCTCACGGAAAAATACGGCCGTCTCTTCAACTTCAGCCCAACCATTTACAGCTATGACGCGGCTTCCGACACCATCACCAATCCCGGCTTGATCATTGCCGGCAACAACGCAAACGGCACCAAGGGCGTGAGCAACACTACGCTGACCGGCCGCCAGTGGGGTATTGCACCCCGCTTCGGCGCCGCGTGGCAGCCTGCCATGTTCCACAGCAAGGTGGTTGTCCGCACCGGCGGCGGTTTCTACTACGATCGCGGCGAACTGTTCAGCTACTTTTCACCCGGATACGCCATCGGCACCGTCACCGGCGGCCCTTTTGGCGTCAACCAGCAGTTGCCGTTCGTGAATGCCTCCACTTGCCCCTCGTCAGCGTTCTTCTACTACGAGGGTTATCTACCCACGTGCGGAGGCGGAGGCGGGCCCGCGACGCCATCCGAGGGCAATATCGAAAATCCCTACGGCACCAGCCTTGAGTATTCTGCGCCCACCAGTCCCAAAGCTTCGGACCTCAGCAACTTCCTGCCCAATGCGTGCAGCATCGTAAACACCGGATTCTCCGGCGTGACAGGGGTTTGCCCGACAACACCCAACACCGAGATCATCAACAACGGCCAGCCCATCTCTCTGGGCGTCTATGATCGCGGCAACAAGCTGCCGTACACCATCAACTACACGCTCGATATTCAATGGCAGCCGCGCAACAATCTTCTCGTCGAGCTCGGCTACGTCGGCAACGTCGGCCGGCATCAGGTCATTCCCGTACCTTTTAATCAGCCGAACATTGCCACGCCCTCGAATCCGATTCTCTCCGGTACGCCCTACAAGCAGAACTACACCTACGGCTATACCGTCGAGGGACCGGTCGGATGCGCCGCAACCTTCTCTTGCGCTCCGATCAACTTGCCTGACGGTAGTTCCTATCTTGCCAACTACGAAGGCGGAAACGACCCACTCCCCTCGCGCTCCGTAGCCCGATACGTCTCACCCCGTCCTCGCGACCGCAACACAAAATGCAAGCTGGAACCGCATG
>JASHVE010000396.1 GCA_030039675.1 Acidobacteriaceae bacterium
TTCAGTTGGCGCAGCGTCTTGGCGTCGCGCCAATCTTGCCTTCACTGTTCACAACGCCGCCTGTGTCTTTCACGCAGTAGCTGACGGTCTCCTTGTGCACGTCGAGTCCAACTATAAGGCGTCTCTGAGGAGCCTCCGGGGCTGTTCTCTGAATCTGCATGCGTGTGAGTTCAGCCTTTCGCGACACCTTGCGCTCCTCAAGACTTACATTGAAGCAATCGGAAAGTGTAGGTGCTGACGGATCCCGAAAAGCGCTTAATCGCCCCCACACATTGAGAGTGAATCACTAGCGATATGTCGGCAAGGGGTATGAAATTGATATTGATAAGGAACTCCCAGCAGCGCAGCGGCGCAGAAGTCCCCGTTCTGTCCTGCCGCGTTTTGGTCGCCGCAGCCTGGATCGATCTTGGAGAATAGGCAGGTGATTGTTCTCCTTGCAGTTCTGTCCCTTGCCGCCTGGGTCTATCTGATCGGGTTTCACGGCATGTTCTGGCGCTCTTCGCCGGAGCTCGGCGGTGGAGCACCCACCGGAACCGCCAAGGTCGTCGCGATTGTCCCCGCGCGCGACGAAGCCGCGCACATCCAACGGAGCATCGGCTCTCTGCTCGCCCAGGACTACCCCGGCGAATTCTCGGTTGTGCTGGTTGACGACAACAGCTCCGACGGGACCGCCGCGATTGCCGCCTCGTTGAACCCAGACCCGCGGCTAAACATCGTTGCCGGCCAGCCCCTGCCGCCGGGATGGAGCGGCAAACTCTGGGCCGTCCATCAGGGGCTCGCCCACCCCAGGGCGCAGGCCGCCGATTACCTCCCGCTGACCGACGCCGACATCGAACATACGCGCGATCATCTTTCCTCCCTGGTGGCCAAGGCCGAGTCCACCCATTTGGAACTCGTCTCCGAGATGGTCCGCCTCCATTGCGAAACTCCAGCCGAACGCGTGCTGATTCCCGCCTTCGTCTTCTTCTTCCAGATGCTGTACCCCTTTGCCTGGGTAGCTGATCCTGGCCGCAAACTCGCTGCCGCCGCGGGTGGAACCATTTTGGCAGCGCGCGCGGCGATGGAGCGTATCGGCGGCGTCTCCTGTATCCGCGGCGAACTGATCGACGATTGCGCCCTGGCCTGCGCGATCAAGTCCACCGGCGGCCGCATCTGGCTTGGACACTCAATCAGCGCCCGCTCCATCCGCGTCTACCGCCGCTCGATCGAGATCTGGAACATGATTGCCCGCACCGCCTACGTACAACTGGGCTGTTCACCTCTCCTGCTGCTGGGCTGCCTGGCCGGCATGGGTCTGCTCTACTGTGCGCCGCCGTTGCTTGGCCTTTGCGCCCACGGTCTCGCGCGCCTGCTCGGGTTGCTTGCCTGGGCGGCCATGGGTCTCGCCTTTCAGCCCACCCTGCGCCGCTACCGCCTCACGCCTGTCTGGGGAGCTGCGCTGCCTCTGGTTGCTTTGTTCTATCTCGGCGCCACGCTCATCTCTGCCCTCCGCCACCACGCCGGCCGTGGCGGTGGCTGGAAGAACCGCGTCTATCGAACTCCATAGCAGCCAAGTTTCTCGCCGTTACCAGCGAGCCAAGGCGCACGCTGAACATCTTCGTCCAAAAGCTAACCAGCGTCCCAGACGAACCACCGCCTGCCATTCGAAAACCGGAACCCAGGCCGGTTTCTCGTTAACCAATCGTGAAAAGACCTACGAGGTTCGCTCAGTCGATGATTCTAACGCCTTCCGCCTTGAGGCGTTTGAGCCTATTCGTCATCTGCTGCAGCTGCTCGATCGGATGCCCCTGCCACTTCACTACCTCGCCAACGACACGCAGCGGATCGCGGGAGCGGTATGAGAGGGACGGATTTCCGGGAAACTTCTTGTCGGTCAGGTTGGGATCGTCGACGATAGGGCCGGTCGGCTCGACTAGGTAGATGCGCTGCTGCCCATCACCGGCGGCGAGCTCCGCTCCCCAGATGGCGGCATCGAGTGTGCCCGTGCAGTAAACCCATGAGAGAGGCTTACCTTCGCCGAAGTTGGACGTATACCCGGCCATTATCAGATCGCCGTGTGCCAGGTCGGCACGGGTGCCGTGGAAGAACGTTTGGCGAAATTGGCTTGCCGTGACTGACATGGGTTGCTGTTCCTCTCTCGTGAATCGCGATGCAACTCGCACGATGATGGGCAACGAAGGTGACTTGCGGCAAGCCCGAGTTGGCCTGATATCCTAGAGCATTTTCGGAATACATATAGACTTTTTGAGAGCGGTGAAAGATGGCTTGTTCTTGATGAAAAAGCCTCTTGAGTTCATGCTTTTGGTCTACAGTAATTCCGAAAATGCTATAAGAGCGGAAGCAATCAAATCCTACTTCCCGCGTTATCCACTGCATCTCGGCCGCTCATTCTCCACTCAATAGTTTTGTCTTGGTTCTGGCATGTGCAGGATTGTCTCCATGAGTCGGCTAGTACTTGAGTTTTGACCTTGCCCTCAGAATGCGTATCTCTTAGCTGGCTGGTTTAGGGAGATATTCATCCCGTCGTAGTCGTCGTGGTGGTGTGAGTGTGGAAATCGGCTTTAT
>JASHVE010000397.1 GCA_030039675.1 Acidobacteriaceae bacterium
AAAAAGAGCTGGAAAGAACGATTTTGACGCAGGATGCGGGTATCCGCGCGAAAAATCTCGCCGGTGTCACTTTATCGGTCCGGATGCACCCGCCGCAAGTGAGGCGTCACCAGCGCAGTAGCGGCAGAAGGCTCGAATAATCATCGGTCCACAGCCGCAGGCCGGGCTTGAAGACCGGTGGCCGCGCCGCAGCCGCAACCTCGGGCTGCGCGAGGAATGCGGCGTTCTTGCTTGCCAGCACCCAGTTTGCGCTGAACTCGCCGCGATCTTCCCGGGCAAGCGTTGACACGCGTACCGCCTGCAGACCTGCATTTTGTGCGAGCAGGGCGATAGCCGGTTCGAGATCGACATGTTGGTTGGAGATATGGAAGGCAATGATGCCGTCTGGCGCGAGATGTTTGCAATAGAGCGCGAGCGCCTCCCGTGTGAGCAGATGCAGGGGAATCGCGTCGCCCGAAAAGGCATCGACCACGAGCACGTTGAAGTTCTGCGGCTGCTCGTGCGCCAGCGAGGTGCGCGCGTCGCCCGGAACGATGTCGATCTTTGCGCCGGATTCGCGGATGTAGGTGAACGCGTTGCGCGCAATGGGCTCCACGGCAGGATTGATCTCAAAAAAGCGTATATGGTCGCCCGCCTGCCCATACGCGGCAATCGTGCCCGCGCCAAGGCCGATCACGCCGATGGTCCGCGCCCGGCTCTGGCAGCAGAAGCGCAACGCCAGGCCTGCTCCAGAATCCCGCGCATAGTAAGTGGTGGGCATTTTCCGCTGCGCGTCAGTGCCGAAGATCTGCGTGCCGTGCTGGATTGCGCCATTTGTCAGCGTCCGCAGCGTGGCGCCGGGAAAACCGTAGTTCTGCTTCACGCGCAGAGCGGCGTAGAAGTTGCGCACTGCAACCATCGTGTCGTGCTGGTAGGCGATGTGCAGCCAGAAGACGAGCACGCACATCATCACGCTCGCCGTCGACCAGAGCAGACGCTGGCCCCAATTCGTGTTCCAGGTAGCAGCCAGCGCCAGCAGCGCAGTCACTGCGAAGGAGGTTGCGAGATCGTAGTTGAACGAAAAGAGCAGCGGAAAGGCCAGGCCGACGAAGAACGACCCCAGCGCGCCGCCGGCGGCGAACAAAAGATAGAACAGCGTAGACTCCGAAGCGCGCTGCGGGCGCAGGGCGTAGGCCTCGGTGTGGCAGAAGAGGCAGGCAGCCAGAAGCTCGAAGAGAAAGAAGCCAATACCAATGCGGATGGGCAGCGTGACATCGATCTGCGAGAGCATGTAGCCGAGCGCGGCGAGCATCACCACCAGAAAGCGCGTGAGAATGCCGCGCGGCAGCAGTCGTGGAAACTCGAAGGCAAGAATGATGGTAACGAGGTAAACCGCGAGGGGCAGAATCCACAGCAGCGGAATCGGCGCAATATTCGCCGTGATGTAGCTGGTTACGGCGCTCAACTGCATCGACGCGCCCATGGGCAGAAGCAGCCAGAGCAGCCTGTGGCTCATCGGCGTGCTCGCCGATGCGGATTCTTCCGCTACACCGGCTTGGGAAAAATTTCTCGTAGCGGCGTGTGTGCGATGTGTCAGAATGCCCGCTACGAGTACAAACGCCGCGAATCCGCAGCACCACCCAATGCGTTGCGCGTGCAGCGTGGAGTTCGGCTCGATGAGCGTGGGATACGCTGCCAGCGCCAGCAGCGAAGCGAGATTGGAGAGTGCAAAGAGCCGGTAGGGAATCTCAGTGTGCTCGACGCGCGACCACCACACCTGCAGCAACGGACTGGTCGCGCCCAGCGCGAGAAAGGGAAGGCCGATCCACAGGCTGAGCGCGAAAAAAATGGTGAGAAACGGATGTTCCGGCCCACTGCTCAGATCCATGCCGCCGAATGCCCAGAAGATGCTGAGCGCCAGCGCAGCGAGAAGCAGAACAAAATGCAGTCCCCAGCGCGGACGGCGCGCCAGCCAGTGCGCATAGAGATACGCGAGCAGCAGCGCGGTCTGAAAAAAGACCAGGCAGGTGATCCACACCGCGGCCGATCCGCCGAGGAAGGGCAGCAGCTGCTTGGCGGCGATGGGCTCGACGAGGAAAAGCAGAAACGCAGCCAGGAAGATTGCGCAACCAAAGAGCAACCGCGAGTGGGGCACACCTTACCTCGAATTTCGGCAGATGGAGGAATGCGCGCACGGCGCTTCCCGCTTGAAAGGCCGATGCTAACACAAGGCGCAGACAGACTTGGCGTGGATTTGGTCCGTTTTGGGATAACTGTGCCGGGCCCTTCCGGGATTGGGCAGAGACAGCAATCAACTCGCTACCCCTTGTGGGCCGCGTCTCGAGCATGTGGGAGAATCCCACATGCGAATCCGGGCCCAGGAGGACCCCTTACGATGGAACCAACGATCTCGACAAGTGGAACCACGGGCGCGGGCCAGACGGCTCAAGATCAGTCTCTGTCGCCGCAAACCAACGCAAACCAGGCAACGCAGCGGGCCAACCTCAATCCCAATACGCAGCGAGGCTCGACCCAGGAGAGCGTTTCATTCAGCGGGCCCGCGGACCAGGTCAATCAACAGCAAACTGGATCAGGCACTTCGAGAGGCAGCTGAACCTGTCTTCTCACTGCAGGTTCGGCTGGATCCTTTGCTTCAACAGGCGTCCCGGCTTTTGCGCACTGAGCGCTTAAGCGGGGCGCCAATCTTTTTGCGCCGCGGATCGATCTTCAGGGCTTCTCGGCGGCTGAGGCGATCTTGGCGTCGGCTTCGGCAATCATGCGGAGCGCCTCGGCGTAGGCCTCTTCGTTTTCGCCAGCCTCGTTCCACATCTTTTCTCCGCGTTCGCGCTGCTG
>JASHVE010000398.1 GCA_030039675.1 Acidobacteriaceae bacterium
AAGATCGCGCTGCGCACCTCGCTGGTCTTCAGTCCGGAGCCGGGCAATATTTTTGCCGTGCTCTCGAATCTGGTGCGGTTCGGGCTGGGCGGGACGCAAGGCAACGGACGGCAGTATGTCTCGTGGATGCACGAGGCGGATTATGCGCGTGCCGTGGAGTTTCTGACCCAGCACGAAGAGATCGACGGGCCGGTCAATCTGGCTTCGCCTGAACCGCTGCCGAACCGCGAGTTCATGGCGGCGCTGCGCGATGTGTGGGAGATGCCCAATGGCCTGCCGGCGCCCGCGCCGCTGATCGGCCTTGGCGCATTCTTTCTGCGCACGGAGCCGGAGCTGGTGCTCAAGAGCCGGCGCGCGATTCCGGGCAAGCTGCTCGACGCGGGATTTGGCTTTGAGTTTCCGGAGTGGACCGCGGCGGCTGAGGACCTGGTGCGACGGTGGCGCGCAAGGCGGTGAACAGTTCACCGTTCGTAGTTCACAGACGCCGCGATGCAGCTGACGCCGATCGCTCGACAACCGGGAGCTATGAACTGATAAATTCGAAGGTTTGCTGCTAGTTCTTCGGCGTGATGTCGGTCACGGGCAGGTCCCAGTGCGCGGCGAGAATCTCGAAGCGGCGCTGCTCTTCTTTCTGGTAGGTGTCCTGGTCGGGCCAGAGCTGCTTGATGAAGGTCTCTTCGTCAGGATTGGCGCTTGTTGCTGCGGTCGAGTCTTTGTAGACGATGGTCACGCGGTAATCCCAGCGGCCATCTTCGGTGGTGTGGTAGGCCGGGGACTCGACCTTGACGGAGAGAATGCGGCCGGTGGACTCGATCTTTTTAAGCAGCGGGTAGTGGTTCTTGAGGAAGAGGTTCAGGAATTCCTGCTGGTGGCCCCACTGGACTTTGTAGTAGTACTCGATCGCATAGGGCTGGCCGGCCGCGGACTGCGGCGGTGCGCCTTGCGCAACGAGGGGCGCTGCGCAGGAAGCGGCGAAGACGAGCGCAAAAGCAATGAGAATGATTCTGCCCATGGTGCCTCCAGGGAAGAGATGGAAGCATTGTAGCGTGGCAGGAAGCGGCGGGACGGTGCGTGGACGCCGGACGGGCGGGGGAAAGGCTGCTTATCCTTTGCGAAATCTCGTGATCCGGAGAAGGCCCTTACCATCGGCATCGAAGGGCTTCCACTGCCGGAGCCGCTTCGCGAGGCCGCGGTCTGGATGAACTGTGCCGGGAACGAGGGTCCGATAGAGCGGCCCTGCCTGCAACGTGCGGGTGTTGTAGAAGCGCTCGGTGGAGCACTTGAAGCACGTCTGGTGGGCATCAAAGGCGTCCGGCTTTTCTCCATGAATGGGGCGCGGCCAGTTCCAGGCATGGGACGGGCAAGCGAACTTCAGCAGGATTCGACGAAAGCCCACAATGAGCCGGATCCCTTCCGGGTGACCCATTGGCTGCCGGAGGTTCCGGTTCTTCGAACCTGCCCCTGCGTATTGGAGGTAAGAGTGCGATGCCGCCACTGTGCTGAATCCTCGTTGCCGGTAATACGAATATCGGCTCGACCGCTTTTCTTGTTCTGGTTTACCGACGAAAATTTGTGTTTCTCTGCCGTACACCGGCCGGCCTTCGAAACCATCCCTGTATCAGGATGACAAACGTTCCGGTTCTTACAAGCGATCCAGATCACTTCCGAAGAAGAACTGAAATCGAACAAAAAACGGCCCCCGTGTTCACGGGGGCCAAGTTGCCTTGGTTCTCTCGCGTTGCGAGAGCTTGGTTGGCGGCCTGACGGCGGGGTGGCCGTTGGTGCAGATACAGAGCCTCGGGGGAGGATGGCCGCGATCTTACGGCTGTACTGCACCGGTCGAGGTTGCAGCGCTTTGGGGTGACGCTGCAGCCTGGGCCGCCAAACTGTTTTCCATCAACCGAACATGCACGCTGCTGCTTCTGATCCGCATCGATTTGGCATTGTCATCGCCAGACGTGGACGCCTGTGCGTTGCCAAGAGCGACAGCGTGGAGACGGTAGACGGGAATCTGATGTTCTTCGACGAGATAGCGCTTGACCGCTTCAGCCAGGCGCTCGGAGCTCTGGATGCCGACGCTGCCCGATGCCGGGGAGTGGGCCTCCATCTCCAGGATGTAACCCTGGCGGCCAGTCAGACCAGACGCCAGCTGGTCGAGCTTCTGCTTGGAGTCCGCCGTCAGCGCCGAGGTGCCGGGACGGAAGGCAACATCGAGGTCGGTGATCGAGTGGTACTGATCGATACCGCTTACGGTAGTGTTCAACTGGTCGACATGGCCGGAAGCCTGCTGCGCGGTGTTGCTGGCATTCTGCGCTTCACTGTTGGCGGCCGTGGCCGTCTGATTGGCCTTGTCGGCTGAGGACTGCGCCTGCTGAATGCCAGCCTGAGCGCGAGCATCCACGTCCTTGATGTCACGCGCATTCTTGGCATTGACCTGGTCGAGCTCAGTGAGCCGATCGTTGATTGGATCGAGCCGCTTCTGCACCCACTTCTTACGCGCGAAAGGGTTCATGTGGCCCCAGAACCCCTCCTTCGGCCCATTGAGGGATGCCTCGGGGGAGGGCTGCTGTTGTGCGGCCGAAGGAGGAGCACTCTGAGAGTTCCCTGTCGTTTGCGCAGCCTGCTGCGCCCAGACAGGAATTCCGATGGCGGAAGCCAGAACGAGCACGGCACACTGGCACGGGAAGGAACCAAAACCTTTGGGATCAATTTTCATATTTTGTATTTCCCCTCGTTGGAACGCGGGTTTCAAGCAAACCATCCGCGGGATGGGCGGTTCAACTGCCCGTGCTTAGTGAAGCACGGACAGTGCCAAACGTAGACTTCAGCCACATTCGACGGAGATATCCTTTAGAATCAGCCATTTTAATGGTCTGACCATAGATGCAGTCCACCGCATTTGGTGACAGAAATCAAAGCGGGATTGTGTAATTTTTGCGCGCGCGGGTAGTTTCTACCGTGTAAAGCAATGCAGCAGAGGGCTTTTGCGCTTATTTTGTCTCGACATGGACGAGGCGGATCTCGGGATATGCACCGTCCCAGCTATCGGCAACGGTGTCGAAGATCAGGCGAAAATCCCGCTGCTCGCCCGGCTTGAGCGGCGCCGCGGACACCGGTTCCACATCCACGTATGGCTCGCGCGTGCGGATGAGCGCGATGGGCTGGGTCTCGTTCTGCGCTACCTCGTGTGCGTAGTTGCGGAAGAGAACCTGGGCCGTGATACCCGTGACCGTACGGTTCCCTGTGTTGGTAATTTGTCCGTCGAGATAGGTCAGCTTGCCCCCGGCAAGATTAGAGGACTCGCTCATGGCCAGATTCGTAATCGGCAGGTTCGAAGCGTAGGGGTCTGCCTGCGCGGAGATGGGCGTGACCTGCGGTGCGCTCTTGCCCCGCCCCAGGAAGAAAATCAACCCGCCCGCAATCACCAGAACGATGGCCGCGGCGATAGCCAGCGGAAGCCAGTTCCGCTCAGCCGGAGCGGGTGAACCGACCAGTTGCGGACCTGTACTCACGACTGGATTGTACACCGGCAGCGAGGTGTTCCCGCGGCACCGAAGATGAAAGAGATGGCATCGGCGCGTGGCAAAAATTGAGACGAGACGACGGATGAGAGACCTGATTTCGCGCGGATGCAATTTCATTGCTTTTGCCTTTGTCCGGTGCATCTTCGAGAAGCCTCACGCGTCTAAAGGGGTAAGAGTGATTCGCGGGCGATAGAAGCGCGCGAACGAATAGTCAACGGATTTTGTGAGAGGCATGAAAAAGGTAGGCCAAGATGCGGACGCTTCCCCAATCGCAAGTCACGCAGGCGAGCCGGCCGGGAGATGAGAATCACGATTCCCGGCGAGCAGCAGACCGCGTGTACCAGGGCGTGACCATTGTGGTGATGTTGTTGCTGCTGGTGAGTCTCTGGGTGTTCTGAAGCTATCACTGCGCTACCGCACGCGCTGCCCGGAACATGGCGACGACGTGTCCGATCACCGTAGCAAACACAAGAGCGATGAAGATCGGCATCAGGAGCGGGGAGAACCTCTGTTCCGGGTGACGCGCTGCGCGAATGGCGCCCCATTCCACCCAGGCGAAGATGCAGGTGACTTCGACTTTGAGCCAGGCAATCATGTTGAGCGCCACAGTCTCGAGCTGCTGCCGGTTACGCGGCGTCACACGCATCGGGAAGTTGAACGACGATGGATGCCGCGCCACCCAGGTCATGAGCAGATAGAGGATCGCAGCGATTGCCGGGAACAGGAGCAACGTGTGCGGCGAGCCCCAACCATCCGGTTGAGCTGCTGCGCCGAAGTGTGTGGGGATGAGGGCCGGCAGGCGGTTAGGACCGTAAAGAGCAAGTCCGGTTACGACAAAGATTGCTGCGAGTGCAACGAGGCTGAGAATCTCTGGAGTTCGACGCATTAGAGGTTTCCAAGGGATTGTAGCGAATCCGGACAGTGTGCGCCGCGAGCCCGAAGATCACCGGACAAAGACCGAAACAGCCGCAAGCTTTCCGGATACTGTGTGTTACGCCCGCCGGATGAGATGGCTCTCAGATTCCGATCCGAGTTCCGATCCAAGCGGGCAACTCAGCCAAAGCGGGCGCGCTTAACATTTTGACGGAAGTCTTTGCCCTTCATTTCCACCCGAACACACATTTCGGCAAGACGTGACCGTATTCGCTCACCAATACGGTCACCTAATGTGAGTTCTCGCGCTGCTCGTTGAGCGTCCGAGAGCTCACCTCCTGCAGGAGGCAGGTCAGGATAATTGGTTGTCACAATCGTAGTCAGCTTATCGTTGTACCTGGTATTCAGAATGAGCGCGATATTGTCCCACACCCAATCCGTGGGTTTTTGGGCCCCCAAGTCGTCGAGTACCAGCACCTCTGCCGTCAAAACAGGATCTAGGATTTCTGCTTCAGTAATATTTATGCTGGGGTTGTAGCTCTTCTGAATGTCTTTTATCAGAGCGCCGTAATCGCAGAATATGCCTCGGGCGCCCCGTTCCTGTACCAGTCGTCGTAACACGCCTACCGCCAAATGTGTTTTACCTGTACCTAGTGAGCCTATAAAAAGCAAGCCTTTGCCCGCCGTATCTACCGGATAGGCATCGACGAAGGAGCGCGCAGTTTTAAGGGCCCAAGCCTGCGACGGGTCTGCCCCCGGAAAGGTTGTGTCGTAGCCGTCAAGCGTACAATCCCAATATCCCCGAGGGATACGCGCGGCTGCCAGGCGTTTATTGTCGCGTTCCAATTGCTGGCACTCACATGGCCGCGAAACCCACCTCCCGGCGACATCGACCACCCGGACGAGTCCCACGCCTTCGCAGATCGGACAAGTATTCATCCCGTATTCAAGCGTAGCGTATAAGCGTGGTCCGAAAGGCGGTGCGTACCCGCGGACGAAATGTGGAAAAGGACACCGATTCTAATGCGCTTGCACAGCTCGCACCATGAAGAGACGGAAGCAATCGGATGGTGGCGGTGGAGTGCAGAATTGCCTACAATCGAAAGGGGAACTGCTTGGTCTTCCTTTAATCTACATTCAGATTTTCATCTGTTTCTTGAAGTATGACGCTTGAGGTGATCCGAACGAGCATGCGCGCATTGTGGCTGTCTTTTGCAGGATTGGCAACTTCGATCTTTTTCACGCAAGCGGCTGCCCAGCGCCTGGACGTGACACCGCCGGAGACGAAGGCCCCTCCGGCCGCGCAAACAGCTGCGCCCGCGACGGCGCCTGCGGCGCCGCACGCCGGCGAACCCTTGAACAAGCACGATCAGGGCCTGCTGATGGATTTCGGCGATCTGGCTCACTTCAGGGACGCGGATGCCGCGCTGGCTCCGCCGGCGGCAGGCGAGGACCGCGTTGTCTTCATGGGTGACTCGATTACAGCGGGATGGAAGCTGGCCGACTCGTTCCCGGGCAAGCCGTATGTCAATCGCGGCATCAGCGGAGAGACTTCGCCGCAGATGCTGGTGCGGTTCCGGCAGGATGTGATTGATCTGCATCCGAAGGCCGTGGTCATTCTGGCGGGGACAAACGACATTGCGGGGAATACAGGTCCGATGACGCTGGAGCAGAGCGAAAACAATCTGGCTTCGATGGCCGACCTGGCGACGGCGAACGGGATTCGGGTGGTGCTGTGCTCGGTGCTGCCGTCGGCGGATTTTCCCTGGCGTCCCGGCCAGGAGCCGGCCCCGAAGATTGCGGCGTTGAATGATTGGATCAAGGCTTATGCGGCGCAAAAAGGCTACCCATACGTGGACTACTACACGGCGATGAAGGACGACCGCGGAGGATTGCCGGCCACGTTGAGCCGGGACGGCGTGCATCCACTGCCCGCGGGCTATACCGTGATGACGCCGCTGGCCGAAGCGGGGATCGAAAAGGCGCTACAAGCGGACAACTGAAACGGCGCACCTTCCACCCCGTTCCATTGCGAAACAAGGCAAATATGCCTACAATGGTACTGAGAGAGAATTGCAGGAAAGGTCTGTCTTCAAAGCGATGCCCAAGGAAAAGATTCATCCTAATTACGCTGCGGTGCGCGTGGTGTGCGCCTGCGGAAACAATTTTGAAACCCGCTCGACCCACAAGGGTGATATCCACGTGGAAATTTGCTCGGTTTGCCATCCGTTCTTCACCGGCAAGCAGCGGTTGGTGGACACGGCGGGGCGCGTGGAGCGGTTCCGGCGGAAATATGCCAAGCCCGGTGACGCGGCGGCCAAGTAGTCCGGAGCTGGTAAGTCAGCAAGGAAAAAGCCTCCGCCGTGGCGGAGGCTTTTTCATCTGATGGCCATGCGAGAATGCCTTCATGGGCTCCGTGCAAGTGCAGCACTACTTAGGCCGGGCGAGAGATTTCCTCAAGGGAATGGAATTATTGAAGGACGACTTGGCTGAATTCAAGCACTCGTCGGCTCTGCTTGGAATTCACGGGGCGATCTCGTACTGTGATGCGCTGCGAATCGGGCTTGGCAGTGAGACTTTGTCGTCAGATGACCACAGGACCGCAACGCGAGAGTTGAGGGCACTTCTGGTGTTCCGAAAATATGCGGAGCTGCAGGGTATCAACAGGCTAGAGAATTTGCTTACCCAGAAG
>JASHVE010000399.1 GCA_030039675.1 Acidobacteriaceae bacterium
AGCTGAAGCGGGAGTCGGACCGGGCTGTTGCCGTATCCAAAGCGGCCCAGGCCGCGCAGGCCGCAAAGGCGGGAGATAACCAGAAGGCCGCCGGCCAGAATCAGCGCTAACAATTTACGAATTCGAGTTACGAATTCGCAGGAGAATGCCGTTCGCATGAGGAACAACAAGGAATCCCATCTTTGGACGCGCCGCAAGCTGCTGCGCACCGTTCCCGCGGCTCTGGCGCCGGTGCTCCTTCCCGGCGGAGTTTCCGGCAGGCTGGGGGCCGAGGTCCCGGCGCAAAAAGCCGTGCCGTCCTTTTCCCGCTTTGTGGATGTTGCCCAGGCCGCAGGGCTCACCTCCACGATCATCTACGGCGAGGGAGACAGTTGCACCTACATTGTCGAATCCATGGCCACGGGCTGCGCTTTTTTTGATTATGACAACGACGGCTGGATGGACATTTTCATTCTCGGCGGACGCACCCTCAATGGAACGCCGCCTGGTTCAGGCAACCGGCTCTACTACAACAATCGCGACGGCACATTCACCGACGTTACGGCCAAATCCGGATTGGCCGATCAAGACGGCGCACAGGGCTGGGCGCAGGGCGTCTGCGTCGGGGACTATAACAACGACGGATGGGAGGATCTCTTCCTCACCTACTACGGCCAGAATCGCCTCTACCGCAACAACGGTGACGGTACATTCACCAATGTGACCGCGGAGGCCGGACTGCTCCATCCCAAAACCCGCTACAGTACCGGTTGCACCTTCGTGGACTACAACCGCGATGGTCATCTCGATCTCTTTATCGCGAACTATCTCGAGATCGACCTTTCCACGGCGCCCAAGCCCTCGGTCGATGTGCCCAACTGCACTTACGCCGGCGTGGCGGTATTTTGCGGCCCGCGAGGAATGCCCAAAGCGCGCCAATACCTCTACCGCAACAACGGCGACGGCACCTTTACCGACGTTTCCGAGGAGTCGGGCATCGCCGCCCTGAATGGATCGTATTGCCTGACGGCGGTGAGCTTCGACGCCGACGAAGACGGCTGGCCCGACATATTCGTGGCCTGCGATATGACGCCTTCCCTCCTGCTGATGAATAACCACGACGGCACTTTCCGCGAGGAAGGCTTGTTTCGCGGCGTCGCTCTCAGTGGCGACGGCCAAGAGGTGGGCGGCATGGGTGCGGGCGTGGGTGACTACAATCTCGACGGCCACACCGATATCGTCAAGACGCACTTCTACGACCAGGCCACGGGCCTCTACCGCAACAACGGCAAAGGCAATTTCGACGATGTAACCGTGGAGGCTGGGTTAAACAAGGAAACACGCTATGTCTGTTACGGCGCCGGCATAGTGGACTTCGACAATGACGGCTGGCCCGACATCCTGATCACCTCGGGCGCCCTATATCCGGAGGCGGCCCGCGCCAACGCAACACTCTTTCCGGTGCGCTCTCCACGCATCCTGTTTCGCAACCGGGGCGGTGGGACTTTTGTCGAAATGGGCGCTGACGCCGGCTCCGACATCGCAGCGGCGCATTGCAGCCGCGGCGCGTCCTTCGGTGACTTCGACAACGACGGTGACATGGACGTGCTCATCATGAACCTGAATGAGCCGCCCACTTTGCTGCGCAACGACGCTCCCTCCGGCAACCACTGGATCAAGATCCGCCTGGAAGGCGTCAAAAGCAACCGCAGCGCCATTGGGGCGCGCGTCGCGGTGCGCTATGGCGATAAGGTGCAGGTGCAGGAGGTCGTAAGCGGGTGCAGCTTTCTCTCTTCCAGCGATCCGCGCCTTCACTTCGGACTGGGCGCGGCTGCCACCGCAGATATTGAGGTTCGCTGGCCTTCGGGAACGGTCGAGCATGTATGCAGTGCGGCCGCCAACCAACTGCTCACGTTGCGGGAGGGCGAGGGACAAGTCAAAGGGCGGCCGTTCCGGTAGAGCGCCTTTCACGGCAGACGAACGGCGCGCCTGCACGACGACCGCCCATCTATCGACCTTTTCACGCCATCGTTCTCGATGGGCCACCAAGGGGAATCATGAAGTGCTCTCAGCGCCGTGCCGTGCTTAGTATATCGGCGATTGTGTTTTTATCTCTTTCCTGCATTGCACTTTCGGGCTTCTCGCAGGGGCAGAAGCTTGCGCAAGCCGACAGGGCATGGATGAACACCAACCTTTCGCCGGATGAGCGCGCCGATTTGGCGATGAAAGAAATGACGCTCAACGAGAAGATCCAGCTTATCCATGGAAACGGGATGCCGATGTTCGATCCGCTCACTCCCGTGACGGCCATGTCGAACCATGGAACGGGCTATGTGATCGGGATTCCGCGGCTGGGGATTCCGGCGATCGATATGTGTGACGCGGCTTACGGCGTTCGGGGCAGCGGAGGAACTGGGCGTTATTCTACGGCCTTGCCCGCGGATGTGGCATTGGCTGCAACTTGGGACACTGCGGCGGCATTGGACTATGGCACGCTCATCGGACGCGAGTTGAGAGCGCAGGGCTACAATATGGCGCTCGGCGGCGGCGCCAATATCACACGCGAACCGCGCAATGGCCGGACTTTTGAGTATATGGGCGAAGACCCCGTGCTGGCTGGAACCATGGTGTCGAGGCTGATTGCCGGAGTTCAGTCGCAGCACATT
>JASHVE010000400.1 GCA_030039675.1 Acidobacteriaceae bacterium
AACGCGGCTTGCGGTTGCTGTTCCCTACTGCGCTATCCTCATCCGAGTTTCAACCCTGCGCTTTCCTCCGGGTTATCGAGCGTCGCTCTGCGCAGCTCACCGGTCTCTTCTTCGAGCAGCCAGCGCCGGAGCTGAAGTATGTCGTTCGCACGCGCAATTCCCACAGGCTTGAGAGCTCGACTCGATTCAACGACCACGACATTCTCGACATTCTTGAGCATCATGTCGCGATGCACCTGGTCCACTAGCTCGCCTGGATAGGCAATCACAAAATCCTGGCGCGCCAGTTCCCGCATCTTGAAATGGTGATCGGGCGGTTCAATCCGCAACAGATCCTGCGCCTCCACGATGCCGATCAGCACCCCTGAAGCGTTGACAACCGGGATCAGGCCGACATCGCCAGGCAGGAACTTCTCGATCACCGAACGCAGCTCCTCGTCTGCCTGCACAACGTTAAACTCCTTTTGCATGACCTCGTCGATCCGCGCGCGCATCAGCACAGGCACCGAGTAGTCCTGTAATATGATCAGGCCCCGTTTAACCAGCTTGACCGTCATGATGGAATCGCGGCTGAATAGGCGGACAAAACCGTCGGAGATCATAACGCAGATAATCAGCGGCAGCAGCGAGTTGGGATTGTGGCTCAGCTCAAAGAGGAAGACGATGCTCGTAAAGGGCGCGCGCGCGATGCCTCCGAAGACAGCTGCCATCGCTACTAACGAATAGAATCCGGGATCGCTTACCAGATGTGGCAGCAGATGTTTGAAGGCCATTCCAAACACCGCGCCAAGGCCGCCTCCCACCACCAGCGACGGCGCAAAGACACCGCCCGTAGTTCCCGATCCGAGAGAAATCACGAGCGCCCAGAACTTGGCGAACCCGATTCCCGCAAGACTGCCGGCGCTAAGCCGGTCGTTCAGCATATCGCGAATCGTATCGTAACTGGTGCCGAACGCCTGTGGGCAAAAGTAGCCAATGATACCCAAAATCACGGCCCCGATTGTCGGCCCCCAGATAGCGGCGTATGGGATCGGCAGATCGTCAAAAAAGTCTTCCAGCCACGACAGCACGCGAATCATCACGATTCCCACAATGCCCATCAGAATGCCCATCAAGCCAAAAAGCCACAGCTCTTCCATGCCGGTGATCTTGTACTCCGGCATCGGAAAGAGCGGCGTCCACCCCACAAAGTGAATCCGGACACCCGTAGCCACTGACGCAGCCAATGCCACCGGAATAAACGAACGCGCGCGGAGTTCGAAGAGCAACAGTTCAATCGCGACCAGAATCCCGGCCAGTGGCGCAGAAAACGTTGCAGCCATCCCCGCTGCGGCGCCGGACGCCAGAAGGACGCGACGGTAATACGGTGTGAGGCCGATCGCTTGCCCCAGCAATGAGCCGAGTGCACCGCCGGTCTGAATAATCGGACCCTCTGCACCGAAGGGGCCGCCTGTGCCGATGGCGAAGGCCGTGGCAAGAGGCTTGAGAATCGCCACGCGAAGCCGCATCCGGCTGTGACCGAAGAGAACGGCATCCATCGCTTCGGGAATGCCGTGGCCCTTCAGCGTGGGCTCAAAAAAGTAGATCAAGAGCCCCACCAGCAGGCCTCCGATAGGAGGAATTAGAATGACCCACAATCCAAGATGATTGTGAGCGGGATAGGTCACCGCAAACGAGAACTTACCGTAGAAAAAGACATTCGTGAAAAAATAGATGAGTTCAAGCAAGCCCTGCGCAACCAGCCCGCCGATCAGGCCGATCAGCAGAGCATAACCGCAGATTTTGATCACCTGCGGTTCGAGCGCAATGCCGAACTGTCCCTTCTTTTGCGGGTCCGCCTCGATATGGATGGCGGTTTCTGAGACTGGAAAATCGGCCACGGCTACCTCCTGTTGTCGCAGGTCCACGAACCTGTTGAGTCACTCGGCCGCGGAGGACCTGAGCCGCGGCTCGATTATTCAGTCAGAGCGAGATCTTCTCCGATTGCCGGGAAACTGTCCCGGCGCAGCTTAAGAGCTTTCAGGATGTCTGTCTTCGTCACGATCCCCACGGTCCTGCCCAGATCCTCTACGATCAACAGGATCGGCTGGCTGTGTTCACCCGTCAACAAACGTAGCGCCTCTATCACATCACTATCAGGCGAGACCTTGTGAACCCGGTGATTCACAATCTCGGCTACTTTTATGGTGTTCCATCTCTCAGACGGGACCTGGCTCATCGCCCAGAGGCTGCATGTGCCGAGCAGTTTCTCTCCCTCAAAGACAGGGAAGATCTCATGATGAACATGGGGTGTCAGCGTCGCCGCAAACTCGCGTAGCGTAAGTGAAGCCGGAACCGAGATCAGTTGCTGCTGCATGACCTCTCTAACGGGAAGGTTTTGGAAATCCTCCACCCTGACCGCTTCGTGCAGCCGTTGATCGCCCGATGCCGAAGCATCACCAGACACCGCATAGGCAACTGCCGCTCCAATCAAACCCGGGATGATGAAAGCGTGACCACCTGTCGCCTCCGCTACAAACACCACGGCAGCCAAAGGCGTTTTATATCCAGCAGAGATGAAGCATGCCATCCCTACAGCCGCGTAGAGAGCAGGCGTGGAGCTATGAACGACAGACTGCGCGAAGGCCAACCCAAAGGCACCGCCGCTCAGAAACAACGGCACGAACATCGCGCTTACGCCACCGGTGCCAAGCGTGAAGATGGTTCCCGCCAGCTTCAGAATGCCGAAAAGAATAAGCTCCAAGCTGCTGTGCGGATGCCCCAGAATCAGTCCGACAGCCTCATAGTTCGGGCCCAGCGGCACGAGCGAGCCACGATAAAAATACAAAAAGATCAATCCGCAAAGCGCAGTTAGCAGGCCGCCGGCCGCGAGCTTCACCCAGTGCGGTACAGGCATTTCGACACAAAACGTGCGCGCGCGGCGAAAGGTCACTACAAACGCCATCGCGATCAGGCCGATGATGAGGCCGAGAAGAGCGCACCAGCCAAGGTCCCTTCGCGTAAAGGATGGGCTCGCTGCGAAGTCAAAGAGCGGCGCGCTGCCCAGGAAGGAACTGAGCGTCATAAACGATACCACTGACGCAAGCAGCGATGGTAGCAACGCTTCATGGGCCAGATCATCCTTGTACGGCATCTCGAGCGAGAAGACGATACCGGTCAGTGGCGCGCGAAACACGGCCGACATGCCTGCCGCGGCTCCGCAGATGAGCATAATCCGCCGATCGCGCGCATCCAGCCGGAAACGCCCTACACTCCGCAGACGCGCCCACATCCAGGACCCGATCGCGCCTCCTCCATAAATGCTGGGGCCTTCCAGCGCGGCGCTGCCGCCGCAGCCCACTGTCGTAATCGCTGCCAGCAATTTCGGGAAAAAGGGTCGCATGTTCACATCGCCCTGGTGCTCGTGATACGAACGAACAATTTCTTCCGTCGAATGTTCGTCCGGATCGGGCGTGAGAAACTGCATAATCAGGCCCGTAACGACAAAACCTGCAAGCAGTCCCGGAACAATGGCCCAGTGATGGCTGAGGTAATAGCGCAAGACCGGAGCCCAAACGCCATTCAGGATGATCACAGCGATTGCTGTAATCGTCAGGCCGGTCATGACGCCAATGATTGGTGCAATGATAAGCCACTTCTGCAGATCGCGCGCGTAGACCGCTGTCAGGTCCTCATGAACCAGCGGCGCATATTTACGGAGCAGCGGATGCCTCAAAAACTGGTAAGCCGTTCGCTCCTGTCTTCCTATTTTCTGTTTCATCAATATTCCTGATAGGTCCAAGGGGAAAAACCTGAGCGCTTTTGCAGTGGATTGCAGAATAGCCAGGCAGCACCTTCGGGGTGGCCTCTTTTCCTATTATATCCTGATGCGATATTATCGTATTGCGACTCAATTGCGAGTCGAAATTTCGAAACGAGAGATTAGGCGATTGCAGTTACGCACTGTCCAGGTTAGGCCAGCTATGCTGCGTCGACCTGCTTTTTCAATGATTTAGGGCAGACGAAGTGCCCTATATGGTTTCGCAGGAAGAGTTTGGCTTTCGTTCGCAACCCGATATACTCACGGCAATGAGCTCGCAAGCCCTTCGCGGTATGCATGCAGCCATGGTGCCCACCACCCGGGACCAGTCGATCATGCGAGATCTCGCGCAATTCCGCTACGCGTTGCGCAAATTTCTTCGCTTCAGCGAAAACGCCGCCCGTCGGTGTGGAGTGACCCCCCAACAACATCAGCTGCTGCTGGGGGTTCAGGGCTTTACGGGCCGGGGTTCGGCCACCGTCTCAGAACTCGCGGAATTCCTTCAGGAACGCCATCACTCGGTCGTCGGACTGATTGAGCGCGCCGAGCAGAATGGCCTCGTTCGTAGAACGCAGGACACAACGGACCGCAGGGTCGTCAATGTAACCCTGACGCCGAATGGTCAAAAGACCCTCCTAAAGCTAAGTAAAATGCACTTCGAAGAGGCCAAACGAATACGAGGCCTTTGGACAATGTACGAGCGGCCCGCGGCACCGCAGGCGAGTAAGTCTAAGTCCGCTTGAAGACCAGTAAGCCACGCAGATGACCAGCCAAAATGCTGAGCAATCTACGCGCAGCTATACGGAGTGACCTCTGGAGTCTGCGACCGATATCCAGCCAGGACCAAACTAACCTCCAGTTGCTACCAGCCAATGGCGACTAACAGAGTTTGCGGGCTATTGCACGAAACGTCGCTCGAATACCCACCCGCATCGTCGTATGGGAACGCATATTGTTGCCCATTGATCGCATTCGCATGGAAGAACTGTGCGTAGTGATCCGAGGGGTCAGTCTGATAAAAGGCGTCGGGATTTCCCCACATCGACTGCGAGATCAGCGTGCCATCCGGATTGAAGGTCCCAGGAGACGCCGTGTGCCGATAAATCGCGGCAGAAAGGTCGGGATAATCGGTTAACCCGGAACCGTTAGGCCCGGCCATGGGAATCGTCAGGTTGTTGGACGCCCAGACCTCGGCGATATATGCGGAATAGTAATCCTGGTAGGGTCCACCGGCATTGAATCCACCGGCTCCGGGCTCGATGATCCGATAAGGAGCAGTCAGTGTTGCTTCCGGCTGGAACTCCGCCGGAACAGCATTAAGGTAGCGTTGGAACGTTGTAGCCCGGTTTTCCGCAAAGGTCGCGGCATTTTCTCCGACCGCAATGTTTGTTCCGTCCCCGCAGGTGAGCTGGAACGCGAGCTTGATGCCGAAGGCATCCACGCGCGTTGTATCGCCATTGAAGAAATACACACCCGCAGTGCCCGTAGTGCCAATCGTGTACTCGATAAAGTCGTAATAGTCAGTACTGCCCTGACCAACATCTCCGAGATAGAAGTACATGCGGCCGGAAGCATTGGCCGGCATGCTGAAAGTGGGCTGGGCCGCGATTGTATTGGTCGTCGTGACCCCGTCGACGGTTGCGCTCCACGTGATCTGATCGTCGCTGTACTGCCCATTCGTCCGATTCAGAAATTTGAAGACCATGACAGTCCCCTGTGCCGCTGGCGGTATGTTGCTTGCATCCCAGAACGGCTGGTTCGCGCCCAGAGCCAGAGTCGTACTACTGACAGGCCCGGCCGGTGCCGAAGTTCCGGACGGGCTGCTGGCCTCGACGAGGTAGTAATACGTAGTTGACGCCGACGCCAGCACATCCTGAAACCAATTGGACTTTGTAGTGCCAATCTGATTGCTCGCCGACGGCGTGAAGTTGGAAGCAGTGCCCCGGAAGATCTGATAGGTAACAGGAGCCGGCGCTGTGCTGGCCGGCCAGCTCAAATCGATCTCGTTGGCGGAGACGACCGTTGCCGTCAATGCCGTTGCCGGAGCCTGTGTCGTCGCGCTTACCTGTGAGGAAACGTCTGCCGACGGGCCATCCTCGTCAACTGCCTGCACGGCGTAGTAGTAGGTTGTCGAGGGTGGAAGGCTGTTGTTGACAAAGCTGGCGCCCGTCAACCCTACGGCGATCTCATTGGTCGGAGCCGGCACGAAGCCGCTGGTCGTGCTGCCGTAGAGATTGTAAATGATGTTGGTGCAGTTCTCTGGCGCGGCAATTGGCGCCCAGGTCAAGCTGATGGTGCTCGAAGAAGATGCAGTCGCCATCAGGCCCGTAGGAGCCGATGCAGGAACGGAGATGCACGAGTTAGCCGAGTTCGTTTCTGCGCTGCCTTGGGCTGAAGTAGCCGATGCGCCGGCCCCATCTACTGCTTCCACGACATAGTAGTAAGTTGTCGAAGCAGCCAGCCCGGTGTTGGAATAGGTCGTTCCGGTCAATCCACTCGCAACCAGGTTCGCTGCGAAGGGCGTGAACCCGCTGGCGGTGCTCGCATATACGTCATAAGTAATGGCGCAGTTGGGTGGAGGCGCGACTGACGCTCAACTCAGATTGATGATGCTGGGAGAAGACGCCGCAGCCGTTAACCCGGCCGGCGCAGCCGCAGGAACAAGAGTGCAGGCGCTGGGCGTGCCGCGTATCTCGATGCCGCTAGACTTGGGCTGGTTCGCAGTTCCGTCAGTATAGGCAATCACAATCTGCCCATTAGCGTTGGCCCTGGCATTGAACTGCTCAACCAGAGCGGTATTTGCGCCAGCTTCTGCATAGATGTCGAAGTCGCTCAGCACGTTTGTGCCGTTGATGGCCACCTTGAAGACACGCTGCCCCACTGCGGTGAAATAGGTTTCGGCAAAATGCAGCAGGACCGTGTACTGCGCGCCGGGAGCGAGCCCGGGAATGGTGTAGGTAAATGTGCCGTTCCGTTCTGAGTGATACACCGCGGAGGGCGCGGCATTGGCCACGCCGCTTGTGTTAATGACGTTGTTGTTGGCAGATGTGCCTCCGCCGCTGTAGTACTCATCGGCAACAAACGATGCGTCGCCGCCATTCGCATCGCTCACAGCGGGACCTCCCGAGTTGATGGCAACAATCTCTGCCTCCGTCGTGCCGGAGGTCTGGTTGATGAAGGTGCGCGGAATGTTGGCATCGTAGGGCAAGCCTACCTGGGTCCAGGTGGCATTGGTGTCGCTGCTCTCGACAAAACCTGGCGTCGAGTAGGTGGCCGAGTTGTTCGTGTTCTCGAACCACCAGTTGCTCTGCGGCGCATTCGAAGTCGAACTTGCGTCTCCGATGTACTGCGGCACGCCGGCCGCGAGATTGATCGTCTGACGCTGTGAGATCGGTAGCGTCGGCTCGACCTGCTGCGCTCCGCTTTTTCTCGGGCAGAGCGTTACAGCCGCGACCAGAAGCGCGGTCAGCCATAGACATGGTCTGCTAAGACTTTGTGGGCCGTTGCGCATGTATTTGCTTTTCGGATTTCGACGGAACTCTAGCCGGGCGGGCATCTGACTGCAGGGTTCGACACGACTTTCAACCCGCATGTATGGGGGATACATAAGGCTCCGTATGATGAAAATGTCAAAAAGCTGTTAATCGCTTGGAGAAGCTGCTTGATGCTTGATGGGGAATTCGGCTCTGGTGAGGGTCCAAAGTTCGCGCAGAAAGAAAATCGATTGTCTCACCGCTTGCACAGGCTCTGAACCTGAAGTGGACATGAGCGGTATTCTACCGCTTGCGAGCACTGCTCAACATGTGTCCCATGACGGCAGGACGACACTTTAGTCACGAATGAAATGATGAGAAAAACATAAAGATCGGTTCCTGTTACTTGAGAGAACCGGCACGGATTGCGATTCTCTTCCTCATCGCCAACCTGTTTTCATGTACGCGACCTGATCAGCCTTGACACAGCTGTGCCGTGGGCAGCCGCAAGTCGATCGCATCGTTTGCAGCTACGCACGGCACTGATTTAAGGCCAGCGAAAGTGTTAGAAGTCCATGCGCAGTGCAACCTGGCCGGTTCGGTTTCCGGCGCTCTCTGCGTTTTGCGCTGTAGTAAGTACCCCAAACGCCGCGGGGCTGCTGATGTCAGTAACCGGGGGCACGAAGTTTGTATGGTTGAGCACGTTGGTAAACGTAGCTTCAAAGCGAAGGTGCCAATTCTCCCGTAGGGGAATCACCTTCGCCAGTCCAGCGTTTACGGCTGCCGTGCCTGGGCCTTCCAAACTGCCGACGCCGGCCGTACCCACGCGACCCGCTCCCGCTGGCGGAGGCGCAAAGGCGTTGATGTTGAAGTAGTCGGCTCTCGTCCGTTGAGCAGGAATCGGATTGCCAACCCGGTCAGGACGAACTACGGTGATACCGGCAGCTGCGGGGTCCGTGTTGGTCTGGTCCAGGCTCACGCTCATGGTAGGCGTCAGATACGGACCTGTTTCCAGCAGCGTAATGGTATTCAGGTTCCAACCGCCCAATACTCTGTCCAGTGCGCGCGACGAACTCGACCAGCGGCGGCCTTCGCCGAAGGGCAGTTCGTAGGTTCCCGTCAGCAAAAAGCGCTGGCGCCTTGTGCCGTAAACATTGCCACGGTTGCCGCTGATGTTGAACCGGTCTTCGTCGGCGAGTCCGTAGCGGGTTTCGCCCTGGAACGCTGTCGGCGCGTCGCCCTGCGCATCGCTTATATCGTGTGCCCAGGTGTAGTTGGCCTGATACGTCAATCCACGATGCGTCCTCTGCGTGACTTGCAACTCCATCGCCTGATAGGTCTGATGGCCAAGGTTCTCGGTGGAGAAGATCGTGCCCCAGTTCGGAAACGGAATAGGGTTCGGGTTAGCCAAAGGAGCCGGAACCGTCGTTGGCACCTGCTGATTCAGGTTCACGGTTACGTTGAGCCGGTACGAATCCATTCCCACATAGCTCACGCGCAGCGCGGTGTTATTGGTGATGGCGCGCTCCACAGTTACATTCCATTGCGCTGCCTGTGCATCGCGGTAGTGCGGATCGGTGGCCTGTTCGATCTCGCCGCCGCCTACAGGAGCCTGCCCGATCACGCCTGGCGGCGCCACCTGCGGAAACTGAAACGACGGCGTGCCGTTCGCGTTCATGTTGGTGTAGGTGTAAACCGACGCCTGCGGATTGCTCTCGTTGTTGTTTTGCAGTTGACCGAGCGCGGTGACGGTGAAGATGCCGAAACCGGCGCGGAAGACTGTCTTGTCATTGCCAAAGGGCCGATAGGCAAGGCTGAGGCGCGGATCGAGGTTACGCATGTATGTCTGTCGCAGGCCGGCAGGCAGACCTTCTTGTCCGTTAGACACCACCTTGGTGCATGGCAGCGCACTCGATGGTGTATAGCCCGGGTCGGCAGACGCCGTCCACCCCGCAGGAGCGGCATTGCAGGCATTAAACGACTGCAGGAAGGCCAGAACAGGTCCGCCAAGTTTTTTGTACAGGTTACTGTTGACGATGACGGCATTCGTCTTGGGATCGAAGTTGGCTTGAATTCCGTTCACGTCGACAAAGGGAGGAAGAATCTCCCAGCGCAGGCCGAAGTTCACGGTCAGGCGATCATTCACCTGCCACTCGTCCTGCCCGTAGAAGCCGTACTGCGGCCCTCCCGCGTTGTCTCTCGGTCCCGTCACAGCAAAATACGTCGTGTTGGGGGCGCCGAGCAGAAAGTCGCCGAAGGAACTGCCGGTAAAGATGCTCTGGTTGAAGGTAAACAAGCCGTAGTCGTCAGAAGGCGTCTCGATCTCCGGCACCTCGAAACGCGCCCAGCGCACATCGATGCCGCCGCGCATCGTATGCCTGCCACGCGTGTAGGTCAGATTGTCGGCAAGCTCATTCGTGCTTGAGAGCGTGTTGCCCACATGGTCTCGTCCGATGGGTGTGAAGTTGGTGCCGTCAGAGAAGACGATACTGGGGAAGCCGCCGTCCGTGGGATGGTGCGAGACATCCACCCCCTGCAGTCCCAGTTGCGCAATTGCAGCCGCGCCCTCGATTGAAAAATATGGCGCGAGAATCGTATGCGTAAAGCCGAAGCGGAACTCGTTTACCATGCGGTTGGTGATCTCGTAGTTGTGCGAGACCAGAAAGCTGCGGTCGTGCTCGGTATCCACATCGTTCGGCAACAATGGATTAACTATATTGAAGAGCAGATTTTTCCAGTTGTAGCGGGCAAATACCTGCTGCTTCTGGTTGATCACGTAGTCGACGCGTCCGTCGAAACCATTGGTATTGGATGGAATCGGCACCAGTGTTTCATAGTTCAGGCCGCCGCCCAGATTGGTCGCATCCGGGAGCGGATAATAATCGTTTAGCAGCGTAAGAGACGACTGGTTCAGCGGTGTCGTGATCTGGAAGTTGGAGAATGGCTGTCCCGTAGCCAGCGATCCGGTGGCGGGATTGATGAGACATCCGCCGGTCGCGGGACAGTTCGGATTGGCTGGCTCTGCCGGAATTGTGGAAGCGAGATCGCTGAGGTTGCCGGCTCTGTCCTGAGCGGAAGGAACCGTGTATTGCTCCGGCAGCGACGTGCTCCGGCGGTTGCCTTCATAGTCGAAAAAGAAGAAGGCCTTATTGTGCCCGTTGTAAAGATGCGGCACGGTGATTGGTCCGCCCACGCTGCCGCCAAAGGTGTTGAACCGCTCCGGAGCCTTTGTGGGGAAGTTATACGTAGTGGCATTCAGCGCATCGTTCTGAAGATACTCGAACAAGCTGCCGTGATAGGCATTCGTCCCCGCTTTCGTGGTAAAGGTCACGTCGCCCACCTGCGAAAATTCGGCATTATTGTTAAATGCCGTGACCTTGAGTTCGGCAATGCCCTCGGACGAGGGGTATGGATTAGAGCCCTCGGCGCCAGCAGCGAGAGAAACACCGCTCTCCCAGACGTTCACGGTCGAAATGCCATCGACCGACAAGCCGACCATATTCGACGTAGCTCCGCCGATAGCGAAGTTGCCCGAGCTGTCCTGCTGTACATTCGCCGAAGTCGCCAGAGCTGCGAGGGGGCTCGTCGTAGCCGCACGCGAATTCAACGGCAGTTCCCCAATCTGCTCTGTGTCCTTCAAGTCGCCTACGGTCGCGTTCTCGGTGTTGATCTCGTTGTTGGAAGCGGTCACTTCGACCGTGGTTGATTGCGCAGCTATCGGCATCTTCAGCGTGAAGCGCAGATCCTGGCGCGAGGCCAGCGCGATATTGTCGATCACTGTTTCGGTGAATCCCGAATGTGTGGCGTGGAGGCTGTAATTGCCCGCCTTCACATTTTCCAGAACGTAGTCCCCAGCGTCGTCCGACGTCACCGTGCGGTCGGTATTCTCGTCGACACTATGCAATATGACCTGCGCCCCGGGGATCGCCGCTCCGGAAACGTCTTCGACTGTTCCGCGAATGCTTCCGAAGGTCGATTGTGCCCGTGCCGGTAAGACTGCCAACGCAATCAACGCCAGCAAGGCCGCCAACATCGCGACCGCGCCGCTCATTCTAAATTTTTTCCGGCGCTGCGATGCGGAAGTTTGCCCAACTGGACTGAAAGACGTCTGTCTTGCAAGAAGCATGAATCGTTCCATCTCGAGAATCATGACCGTGTGTGCCGTCGCCGATGAAACAACGGACTGGCCGGCGACCACGATCTGTTTTGTGCCGTTCACTCTAAAACCTCCCATTCGCCAGGCCAAGCCCGGCATTGTTGATTCAATGCCATGACCCGTTATGAGTGGCTAACGATTGCGGCGGATTTACAGTTTCTTTGCGACTTTTCGAAGACGTCTCTGGGTCGCTTGAAAAGCAGCGGCATCGCACCTGCCTGATGACTCAATCGTTACTTAATCCTTATGTTTTTCGGCGTATCGTCAGATCACAGGGACAGTATGTATGTACGGCGCTAAGCGCCTCCTTCGAAGCGCGGCAAGCGTAGCCGTTCTGGCTCTGGTCACAGCCATCGGCTATCAATGCCATGCCAGGCCGCTCACAGTAGGATTAGTCGATCTTCTTCTTGTCATGGTGATGGCATTTCGATGGGGGTTCATCGAAGCTGCGATTGCATCCATCGCCGCTGTCGCCTCCCTGGACTATTTCTTTATGCCGCCGATACTCTCGCTGTACGAAGAGAATCCGCAGGACTGGATCTCGTCGGCGATTTTCCTGGTGATCGCTTTATTTGTGAGCCAGTTTGCCGACCACCTGCGCAGGCAGACAATCGTCGCCGATCACGAGCGGACGCGATTGGAAAGGCTCTACCTCACCAGCCGCGACGTCATCATGATGGACCGGCGCCAGGAGATTGGCGCTCAACTCGCTGGACTGATCCGTGACATCTTCAAGGTCAACGCGGTCGCTATCTGGGACGCTCGCGAGCCGCGGATGGACAAAGCCGGGAGCGAGATTGTTCCCGAAGACGAAATCCGCGCGACCTACTTCAACGATGCGCCCGAGACCGACCTGATTGCGCGCCGGTTCAAACGCGTCTTACGTCTTGGAACCAAGCCGGTGGGTGCTCTCTACATTGCGGCCCCCGCGCACGACAGCTATGTGGACTCCAATTCTGTAGACGCTATCGCGTCGCTGGCGGCTCTCGCTCTGGAGCGCGCACACTCGTTCATCGCCGAAAGCAATGCCGAAGCAGCACGCCGCAGCGAACAGCTCAGGTCAGCAATTCTCG
>JASHVE010000401.1 GCA_030039675.1 Acidobacteriaceae bacterium
GAGGTTGTCGTACCTGCAGCACCAATTCGTGCCGCCCAAAATAACCTGGCCGCCCAGGTCGCGTAAGGACACCGGCGTCACAGCACAGTGAACAGCGTGGGGTGTGCATGTTTCCGACCGACTCCGACGAGAGATAAGTTAAGATGAGCGTTCCGTTGTTTGTCAGTGAGAGATCCACGCCGGAGCTGACTGCGCGACGGCTTTCTGTGGGCTGCCTGATCTTTGAGCAGATGGATCAGATTGACTTCACCGGACCGTTTGAAGTTCTCTCCCGTATGCCGGACACCACGGTCCACATCCTCGGGAAACAAGTTTCTCCTGTTCGCGACGTGCAGGGGCTTCCGTTTTCGCCGGAAATGAGCATTGCCGAAACAGAGCCATTTGATGTCCTGCTCATACCCGGTGGTTATGGGCAGCAGGCGCTCATGCACGATGAAGAAGTGCTCGGGCTCATCCGCAAGCACGTTGAGAGTGAAAGGCTGCTGTTTTCAGTCTGCACCGGAGCACTGCTGTGTGGTGCGGCCGGTGTTCTCATGGGACGAAAAGTAACGACTCATTGGAGTACTCGGCATTTAATGACCTATTACGGCGCTGTTCTAGCGGATGCAAGGGTAGCGGTAGATGGCAATGTGATCAGCGCCGCTGGAGTCACGGCAGGGCTCGACGCAGCTCTTGTGCTTGTTTCACTTCTGCGCGGGGATGCGGCTGCGCAGGAGATTCAGCTTGCCATTGAATATGCGCCGAAACCCGTCTTTGACAGTGGGACTCCCGAGAGCGCGCCGGCTGAGGTGCTAAGGAGCTTTCAGAAGAGATACGAGCCGATCGGAACAGCAAGGGAGGCTGAGGCAATTCGCTATGCGGCAAACGGAACACCGTAACCAGCGGTTTCAATCGGCGGTGAGCAGCTTCCACATCGTCTTGGCTGACGAGCGCGCATGCTCGTCAATCACGTCAGGATTTACGGTCAGGAGACCATGCAGAGCTTCCTCATAGATGCCGGCGCGCAGCAAAGCTTCGTAGAGAGCAGCATCCTGCGCTGCATCTCGCTTCGCCCAGCTTCGTCTCCGAGCAACACTCCTGAGGTAGGCTGCCAAAATCCCGGTCCTGCCCCGGGAGAAGCTCTTGCAATACTGGCGGCCCAACTCCGGAAACCTGCCGGCATCGTGCGTCACCACGCGATAGAGCGCCAGTTGCTCCTCTGAGAGGAGGTGGCGAAGATATTCCCGGCCCGCTTCCATGAGTCCCCGCTGATTCGCCTCACTGAACCACGAAAATCGCTGTGCGAGCACCTCATCCGAAGGGAGCTCTTCCGAAAGAAGGTGGTCCGTGCAAGCCGCGGTCATTACCCTGCTGAATAGTTCTTCCTTGCTGGCGAAATGGCTGTAGATTGTCTTCACGGAAACGCCGGCGGATTTGGCGATCCCATCCATCGACGCCCCCGCGAACCCTTCCCGTAGAAAGTGGCCGCGCGCGGCAAGTACAATCGCGCGATCTTTCTCGACAATCATGGCCGCTTTGGAGGTGTGCTTCGCCGCCCGCTTCACCTGTGTCTCTCCCCGTTCTTCAAGGATAGGAAAAGTTCATTGAATCTACAACCACCGTTTCCGAATCTAGTAAAACGAGCGTTATAGCATGAAGCCTGACCATGACATCTGCGACCGCAATAGAGCAGGGGTAGAGATCGGGGGAGTTGATGTGGGTGCGCATCGCCGAAGAAGAACACTCTGTCGTTCACTGTCCGGCGCTCGAGCAAATGCGATTCAATGCGGGCCCATTCTTACGTATTCGCAAGACAAATGAGGCGCCGAAGACGCTCTCCTAATCGGAGGATAAATTATGCTCAAACTGAATAGTCTTGCTCTCTGCGCTCTTGTCCTATTGCCGATGGCGGCTGTCCCCCAGACGCCGATCTCTTCCATTGCCCAAACCGAGACAGCTCCTGAACAAAACGCACAAGTGGCTGCTATCGAGCAAGTGATGAAGCAGTATCATGAAGCGGTTGTCACTCATGATGGAACCGCCCTCGCCGGCCTGTTCCTGCCTGACGCCAACATCTGGCTGAACGTTCTCACTGACTCCACGTACGATCGCGCAAAGGCGAAGACGCCGTCGGCCCAGAAAGTCCGCGTCGGCAACTATCGTGATTTTGCGAAGATTGTGTCCACGACGACCAAGTCTCTCGACCCCGAACACAGCAACGTTGTCATCCACACGGACGGCACTATCGCGGCTGTCTATTTCGATTTTGTTTTCAAGACCAACGGCATAGCCAACAATACCGGCAGTGAGACCTGGCAACTGGTGAAGACCGTCGATGGCTGGCGAATTGCAGCGATCTGTTATTCATCCAATCCGCCCGTGCAGCAATAGTGACTGCGACGCGACATTGCAGCCCATCAGCAACTCCCGGCGCCCCTTGAACTTTTCAGAGCGCACGGTCTTCGCGAGTCCAACCGCGGTAGCGAAGCAGCTCGGCCCGAACGGCGTACATGAGGAGAAATTTGATGCCGACATTTCTTAAGGACCGGCATTTCGCTCAACGGAGCGCAACCGTGTTCCATCCCATCAGCACCGTCGACAAGACTGCGATGGCTGCAATGCGTGTCATCGTCGGACCCAACAAAGGGCGTTTGCAGGGAACTGCCGCGCGTGTGCCTTTCGATGCCATCATGGAGCATGTCGCCATCCCTGAGGGTGTGACCTTTGAACCCGACACCGTGGGTGGTATTCCTGGGTGGTGGTGCAGGCTGCAAGCAGCTCAACCGGAAGCAGTGGTTCTCCACATTCACGGAGGATGGTTCAATTGGGGCTCGGCGAAAGCGTTTCGCAACTTGGTTGGACACATTGCAATTCACGCGGGAGCAGTTGCGTTTGCACCCGATTATCGACTTGCGCCCGAACATCCCTTCCCGGCGGCGGCTGAGGATGTGCGCGCCAGCTACTTCGGCCTGATCGAGCGCGGATATAAGAAGATCGCTGTTACGGGTGACTCCGCAGGTGGCAATCTGGCTCTCGGACTTCTCATCTCACTGAAGGCGTCTCACTCAAACAATCCGGTGGTTCCTGTCGCCGGAGTCGCACTATCCCCGGTGACTGACCTCTCGCTCTCAGGGGCAACCTGGACGACGCGTGCGGCAGCGGACCCATACTTCACCCAGTCCCAAGCCGCAGAATTGGTGCACTCTTATTTGAATGAAGCCGACCCCGGCAGTCCGGCTGCCTCGCCGCTCCACGCAGACCTGGCCGGACTTCCTCCGATTCGCATCCATGTGGGCGACGACGAGGTGTTGCTGGATGACTCGGTTCGCTTTGTCGACCGGGCTTTCGCGGCGGGAGTGGACGCGCAACTCGATGTCTGGGAGGGCATGGTGCACGGCTTCCAGGGAAGCGTGGGCCTTCTGAACGCCTCCACGCAGTCACTTCAGCAGATTGGCTCGTTCCTGTCGAAACGCTTCGCCTGATCTGCAGCGGAGCAGAACCATCCGAACAGAATCTTGCATCGCGATCGAAACAAAAACGGGAGAAGGGATGAAGATCGGACTCATAGGGGCGGGCAACATTGGATCGGCACTTGCCGTACATTTCCGCAAACTTCAACATACGGTATGGATCGCGAACTCCCGCGGTCCAAGACGCTTTCTCAAATTGCTCGCTCGACTGGCGCCATTCCCACCCGCATTTCCGAGATCGCGAAAGGAGTAGACCTGCTCGTCGTTGCGATCCCCATGAAGAGCGTGGCTGCGCTCCCAAAGGATCTGCTTTCCGGCCTCCCCGCAACATCGCCGGTCATCGACACCGCAAATTACTATCCTCTTCGCGACGGCAAGATTCTCGAGATTGAAGGAGGGATGATCGAAAGCGAGTGGGTCTCCCATATGCTGGGGCGTCCCGTCATCAAGGCCTTCAACAACATTGTGGCAGACAGCCTCGTCCACCGAAGTTTCCCAAAGGGCGAGAAGAATCGGATCGCACTTCCTGTTTCGGGGAACGACGCAAGATCAAAGCAGATCGTGATCGACCTGCTGGACAAGATGGGATTCGATGCCGTCGATGCCGGCCCTCTCTCTGAATCCTGGCGCTACCAGCCCGGCACTCCGGCGTATTGTCCTGATCCAACGATCCGGCAACTGCCATTGCTCTTAAGGAAAGCCAAGCGAGACAAAGCATCGGGGAACCGAGATCAAGCAGCGAAGATCATGGCGAAACTGCCTCCCGATTTTTCACCGCAGGAACTTGTGCGGGTCGCGCGGCTTTCCGCCGGTCTGGATACATTCAAGCCGAGGAGCTGGATTGCGGCGTTGCGTCTGGGCTACACAGCTCTGCGGGCCGCCTAATGTTGCAATCCTGTATCGCTGCAGCTGATGTACGCCAGAGATACGAGTCACGTTTATCACATGTTGTGGAGCGCGTGAATGACTGATACAACTCGCCGGGAGTTCCTATCTGCGTTGTTCTGTGCCTCGATCCAAGGCATCCTGCCCGCTTCAAAGCAGGACACGATTGGCGCGCGGTCTTCCACTGCAGGCCCTGATGGACGCGATTTCGAGCCTGTGCGGAACAGGATCCTTAACGAGATTGCCGATGGAAGAGCCACTGGGGTAGCTGTCGCCGTCGTGCACCGGGGACAGATCATCTGGGAAGGGGGCTTTGGTTGGGCAAATCGCGAGGCGGCCATAAAGGCGACCTCCCGTACGCCGTTCAACCTGGCATCCCTCACGAAACCCTTCACCACTACGACGCTCATGACCCTGGTTGCAGAGGGAAAGCTCTCTTTGGACGATCCCGCAAATAACTACCTTGCGAAAAGCAAGATCGTTGGCACGAACGGAAACGCGGATGCCGCAACAGTGCGGCAACTGGGGGCGCATGTGAGCGGACTGCCCACGAT
>JASHVE010000402.1 GCA_030039675.1 Acidobacteriaceae bacterium
CACCTTCTTGCCACCGGCGAAGATTTCGTGGCGTCCATGCTCTTCATACCACTTGGTAAGCGTGGCCGTCATGTGCATCTTCTCGATGATGTTGCGCCAGCCGATGCCTGTGTTGTACGCGCAGAAGCTGATCTCACCCTCCTGCGTGGCATACGGAATGATGCATTGCTCGGTGCGGCGGAAGTCGTAGTTGAACAGGTCCTGGAACCACATGCCGGCAATAAAGAGAAAGTTCCATCTATCTGACCGGCGCTTCTGGATATCTTCCATCGTCCGGTCGCCCTTCACGCTGCCGTAGTTTTTGCCGGTCGCGTTGAAGGTCTTGTCCATCTTCTTCAGCATGTCGGTGATCTTGAAGTGGGTCGGCGACTGGAATGGATCGTAGTTTCTGAGCAGAGCCAGTCCGAAGCCGATCACCGAAAGCCACTTGCCGCGGGCCGCGTCGTTGACTTTGGCCAGATCCCTGGCCACCTGGTCCATGTGCAGGAACGCGGTGACCGGCGCGGCTTCCTTGGTCTCCTTGTCGATCATCATGGCCATGCCGATGCCGCAGTTCGGGTGGCATCCGCAGGAGAGCTGGCCCCACTCGGCGCTGGGCCCGTGGATCAGGTCAGCCCAGTCGGAGAAGGTGCTCATGAACGAGATCGGGAACCAGTCCCGGGCCGGCTCGCCAATGCCCATCTGGTCCTTGATGTCGTGCGCCATGTGCGAGAGCGTGTAGCGCTGTGCGAAGCGGCGCTCGTCGGTGATCTCCTCGTCGCGGCCGGTGAAGCTGACGGGCTGGAACGAGAGGAAGCTGATCTTCTTCGGATTATCCAGCGCGAACTGGATAATGCGGCCCACCTGCTCGTTGTTGATGCCGTTCACGATGGTGGTCACCGGCACGATTTCCACGCCGGCTTCGTGCAGGTTGTTGATCGCCTGCAGCTTCACATCAAACAGATTGCCAACCTTGCGGTGCGAGTTGGCTGCGTTGCCGATGCCGTCAAACTGGAGGTAGACGTAGCGCAGGCCAGCCTCAGCCGCGGCGCGGCAAAGCTCCTTGCTCTTGGCAAACTCAATGCCGTTCGAAGCCGCCTGCACCGAGTTGTAACCAACCTTGCGCGAGTAGGCGACAGCATCCAGGAAGTAGGGCGACAGCGTAGGCTCGCCGCCCGAGAACTGGACGCTCATCTGACGCCTGGGCTTGATGGTGATGGCATTGTCGAGCATCTGCTTGATCTCGTCCCAGGTAAGCTCGTGGACGAATCCGACCTGGTTGGCGTCCATAAAGCACGGATCGCACATCATGTTGCAACGGTTGGTCAGGTCGATGGTGAGCACCGAACCGCGGCCGTGGGTAACGGTCGACGTGCCGTGGTTGTGCAGCTTGTCGTCATTGTGAGCGCGGATGTCGCGGCCCGGGAAGCTCTCTTCGAGATGCTTGAAGAAGGCCGGATCGATCGACATTACGTCTTCGAAGTGGCCGTGCTTCGGGCAGTCCTTCACCATCAGGATCTTGCCGTCGCGCTCGATGATCTGGGCCTTGATCTCACCTACCTTTTCGTTCAGCAGGACTTCATGCGGCAGTTTGCCATCGAGGATCTGCTGACGAATCTCGGGAACGCATTTGGGACAGAGCGAATCCGTGGTGCGCGGCCAGCCGAGGGGCGGCTTCTCTTTCTGCCAGCTCTTCAGGAGGGGCTTGTCGCTCCACTTGGGGGTAAACGAAGGATTGGGGCTGATGCGGTTCAGCCGCTCGTAAACCACCCACGCGCCTTTGGCCGCGTAGACAGCGGCCTTCTCGGCGTATTTGACGGCTTTGGACATGTTGCGATCTCCTCTTTGAAAAGACTCGCCAGCGCGGTGGAGCGGCCGGCCCTACCTCCGCGGGGAAGCGCAGGGGTAGAAAAATCATTACCAGCGTAATGCTCCGCCGTGACCCGTCCAAACTTTGTGCAGCGAATGGCGGAATGGCCATCTAAACGGGGACTGGTAAGCGGCGAACGGCGTGGCGCAGGCTGGCCGGATGTCCAGAGTTAAGTCAATGCTGGTGAGGGTTTTATACCCTTCTCCGGGAATCACACTGTGGGATGACCGGCTCATGGCGCGGGAGCGCTGCTATTCCTGGCCACCTGGTCGATGATGCGCTGGATGACGACGATCTGAACGTGGATGTGACTGGCGAGGTCGGGCACGAACTCAGTGACGAAGTTGTCAATAGGTGCGGTAGCCAAAGCAATTCCGTAGCGCGAAGCGGTTGCCCGGGCGTCGGTTTGCCGTCCGGGCACATAAAGGTTGCTGACCTCATCATCCAAGGCGAAGCCGACCAGATCGGCATAATTCAGCATGCCCTCGCCGTTGTCGCCCTGGGTCCACGCTATCTGATAGAACGCGTGCGCGATGCGGCGCTTGACGGTGGCGTTTGGCAGCCGGTGATAGTGGGGATCCTGATGGACGATGGAAGGGATCAAGAAGGTGCCGAAGAACTCGCCGGTCAGATCCTGGGTAAAGCTGACGCCTACATACTTGCCCCACCCTGTGAAGCCGGGGCCGTATGCGGAGTGGGAGTTAGCGGCTACAGAAATGGCTGCCTCACCTGTGATGGTGAGGAGGTTGAACGGGTCGACCACGTTGCGGGCGGCGAGATGTAGCTTTTGGAATGGCGTGAGCGCTTTGACCTGCGGTCCGGTGAGGAAGCGCGCATACCAATTGATAATAGGCAGATGCGGGACGCAGAGGACGGTGTCTACTACTCTGGGATTGGAAGCGTTGGCGCCGGCGTCGGCCACGGTGAGCGCGCGCACGGCTGCAGTCGCTGCCATGCTCCCACCGGCGTTTCTCACATCGCAGGGATTGGTTACGGGCGCCGGGGGGGATTGCGGTTTGGGAGCATCGGGGAGGGCCGGCTGCGGGCCAGGATCTCCGGGCTGGCTCGCGGCAGCCAGGCCTACGGACTGGATGAAAAGCGCCGGTATGAATGCCAGGAACGCCATCCGCACCCCTCGCGCCAAGCCTGAAGAGCGACCGGCGGGCGGATGCCCGGAATGCTGAAACGAAATGCTCGCCAATAGTCTGGCCTCGCTTGCCGGACCTGTGCCCGCATTATTGCACTGCAAAGCTGGAGAGGGAACCCGAAGACCCGTCGCACGCGGGCCGCTCTCGTCCGCACTCTCGATGTGACGCAGATTTCGGGAAAAAGGTCACTTAGGAGAAATGTGACGTTCTGGCCGATTGCTCTCGAAGGCACAGACCCGACTGACTGGCTTAGTTTACGCAATTGCCGGCTCTGTTCTTGAGTTTCGCAGAAACAGCCAAACCGATAGGGCGGCGCTTCTAACCACCTGGGACCGTGCTCGGCGCCGTCGATCATGTCGAAATTCTTTCGGGCCGATATTGACGCTTGCGGCACCTCTCGCCTTCGGGGCATTGACGCCTCGCAACCGGTCCCACAGACTGAAGGCAAGTTGTTGCGAGTGGGAAGAAGGTTTTGACATGAGCACATATCCTCCACCACCTCCGCCGGGTCCCGGCGGCGTGGGTCGGCGCATTGAGGAGGCTGTCGAGCTGATCGAGATGGAGCTGCGCCACGCCATCGCCTATGTGAATGACGCCGTGATTCCGCAGGTGCGCCGCGAATCGATCACCGCGATGCGGACTTTGTCCGACACACTGCGCAACTTGGCCGACCGCATGGACCGGGCTTCGGGCGCGGGGCCGGCGGATCGGCCGCCAAGCGCGGGGAGGAATCCCCGCCGTTGAAGATGCAGAGGGGCTATTCAAGCGGTATCTGGCGCTGGGCGAGCCTGGCCGGACTCTTCGCCACTCTACTGGGCGCGAGCGGGTGCCATCACCGCCAACAGGTGCAGGCGCCTCCGCCACAGGCGCTGCCGCCGCCTCCGCAACCCGCGTACCCGCCACCACAAACTGAGGCGGAGACTACGCCACCGCCGTCGGCAAGGATTCCTATCACGCCTGCGCCGGAGGGAGGCATCACCGCGGAAGACCTGGACTATATCGCTGCGCACAAGCCGATTCTGACGCAGGTGGGCTATGCCACGTGGTACACCGCGCCGTACAAAGGGCGGCGCACCGCCAACGGCCAGATCTTCGAGGACTACGCGATGACGGCCGCGCACCGCACACTGCCGATGGGGGCGCTGATTCTGGTGACAAACCTCGAGACCGGGCAGTCGGCGGCGATGCGCATCACCGATCGTGGTCCCTTTGTTGAGGATCGCATCCTGGATATGACGATGGCTTCGGCAAAAGCCACGGGTGTTTATCGCGCGGGCATTGCACAGGTGCGCATCGATGTGTATGAGACGCCGAAGTCGATCAATACCGGGGGGCGCTGGTGCGTGCAGATCGGTGCATTCCACTCGGAACGCGACGCTCTCAAGCTGAAAGAAGAATTGCTCCGCCGGTACGCGGACGCGAATGTGATCGAGTTTCCCGGCGAAAAGAGCTACTGGGTGCGCATCCGGCCCGAGGGCGACAACCGCCAGATGGCGGAGTATATCGCCAGCCATCTGCGGCCGAGCGAGGGCGAGGCGTATCTGACGCGGCTGGATTGACGAGCGCAGCGAGTTAGCAAGTTAGCGGGTCGGCAAGTCAGCAAGTTCGTGCGAAGGAAAATGCTTGGCAGTCCGGGTTCTCAGAATCGAAACCAAGGAACACCCGGCTGACTGGCTACCTGAGCAGCGCAGATGCGGCCCAGAGAATCGTCTCCTGAGCGTGGAAGTCGCCGGTTTTGCGCGGGCGTTCGAGGTAGTACTCGAGGCTGTTGAATTTGTTTGTGCCGGCGCAAACGTTGGTCACGTTGTCGTTCTGATCGATGAATCCCGTGACAGCGATCCACCCCTTGCGCGCGGCTGGGCCATAGGTGGCGGCGTCAAGCCAGCCGTTCTTTACGCCGGTGATGAGCGCAAATGTAAACATGCCGGAGCTGGAACTTTCCTCCCACGCCTCCGGATGATCGATCAACTGGCGCCACATGCCGTCTTCGGCCTGGTACTTCAACAGCGCAGCCATCATGAGCTGATAGCCCTTCATGATGCGGGCGCGCTGCGGATGGTCGGCCGGCAGATCGCGCAGCATCTCGGCCATGCCGGCAGCGACCCAGCCGTCGCCGCGGCCCCAGAAGAACGGCACATCGGGCGCGTGATAGAAGAGGCCGTTGGGCTGCTGCAGCTTGTCGAGATAGGCGGCCATCTCGCTGGCGTCGCGGTCGAGATACTTTTTGTCGCCTGTGGCGCGATAAGCCTGGAGCTGCAGGATGGTCAGCATATACATATCGTCGATCCAGTAGCGGGTCTCGTGCGAGAGGCCGTCAGGCAGCGGATTCTCCCACTGGCGGTCGGCAAACGACAAACCATAATCCAGATACTTTTTGTCCTTCGTCTCCATGTAAATCTGCAGCGGCACGATGCCGAAGATGGAATCGTCGACGTGATCGCGTTTGGGAATTCTGTCAGCCTCCGTGCCTCCCGGCATCAACGGCTGAAACCGCTGGATGAGCTCATCGCGCAGCTTGTCGTCATGGGTCAGCTGGGCAAAGGTCAGGGCGCCGTACCAGGTGCCATTCTCGCTATATTCGATGGTCTTGTTCCCCTGATGTGGGCTGGTGACAAAGTGCTCGGCGACGCGCTTGCCGATTTCTTCGGGGGAGTCTCCCTTGGGCCAGTTGTTGAAGTAATCCTGCTGGGCCGCCAGGGAGGTAGCGGAAGCGGGCAGGAGCAGTCCCCAAGCCGCCATCTTGAAAAGGGCATTCATGCGTGGTTCCTCTTATGAGCGTAATTTGTGAGGCTCAACTCCTGTCGCAGCGCAACGTGGATCGGTTGGTCCGCTGAATCAGCGACCGCCCCGTACAATCGATCTAGGTATGGCGTTCTCGCACGGATCAAACTCCGCCGTTTCGCTCCCGAGCCACGGTTTGCAGGGAATCGACGCCCTCTTCGCCGGCGCGGGCCTGGTGCGCAGCCGGCGCGGGAAGCTCGCCTCGCGCCATCAAGCGCAGCGGCTGGATCGCGCTCAGCCCGAGGAACTCAGGCATTCTGCACCGGCGCCGTCAGTTGCCGCGAACGGCGTCCGCTGGCTTCCCATCTCCCCATGGCGCAAGTTCTCTTGGCTCTCAAGCGGATTCAGCACCCGGCTGGGCGGCATGAGCCACGCTTATTGTTTTGAAGATGCGCCGGGCGAGCTGAACCTGGGTTTTACTCCCGAGGACAGCAGGGAAGCAGTTGAGGCGAATCGCAGGCTGCTCGTTGAGGCGATCACCGGCGATGCATCCACTCCGCTGCTCACGCTTCGGCAATTCCATTCCAATCTGGTGGTTCGGGCGACAGCGGCAGATGCCGCGAGCGAACGCCCCCGCAAAGCAGACGGTGTGATCACAGACGAACCGGGCTTTTTGCTGGCCGTGCAGACGGCCGACTGTATCCCGGTCCTTGTCGCCGACCGCAGGCTTCGCGCGGTGGGTGCGTTTCATGCCGGCTGGCGCGGCACCGTAAAAAGGATTGTCGAAATTGGTGTTGGCCGCATGCGGCTTGAATTCGGCTCGCGGCCCGAAGACCTGGTTGCAGCAATTGGTCCGGGCATCGGACCCTGCTGCTACGCCGTAGGCGAAGAGGTGTTTTCAGAATTCGAGTCGCAGTTTACCTATGGGCGCGAGCTCTTCCGCGAAGTCTACGACTCAGATCCGATCCGGATAAAGTACCCGATGCTCTTCCTGACCCAGCGAGCGCCGGGCCACTCGCCGATCGGTCCCAGCCTGCACGTGGATCTGATCGAAGCCAACCGGCGTCAGCTGCTGGCCTGCGGCGTGCATGCGAAGGCCATTCAGGTGATCGGAGGCTGCACGCAGTGCCGGTCTGAGCTGTTTTTCTCCTATCGCGGTTCACGCGGGCACACCGGCCGGCTGATGGCAGTGATCGGCGTGCGCACACGGCGATCGCCTGCTCCCACTCCAAAAGCGAAGTGAGGCCCTAATATAGCTTTTTGAATGTGTGGCTTATATCAGGAGACCCTAGCCGCTTCGCCTGGATTGACCAGGTCGCGCAGCTCCTTTGACGGTTTGAAATAGGGAACCTTTTTGGCAGGAACTTCCACCCGTTCGCCGGTCTTCGGATTCCGCCCGATACGGGGGTTGCGCTGGCGAATGCGAAACGAGCCGAATCCGCGAATCTCGATCTTGTCGCCGCTCTGCAAAGCTCCAATTACGGCGCCGAAGATGGTTTCAACGATCACTTCGCCGTCGCGGCGGGTAAGGTCGCCCAAGCCGGTTACCTTCTCCACCAGGTCTGCCTTTGTCATGATCGAAAGACCTCCGCTCTCAGCATAAGGGATTCTGCCCATGAAAGCGGGAAAAATGCAAGTCCCCCCAGACAATTTAGCCTTTGCGGATCAGCGATTTGGCCGATTGCTGCCCACGCTGCCGATAGTCCAGCAACCGGAGCGCCGCTGCGGTATCATATCTCAAGACCGCCTCCTGGAATTGCCGGCAACTGAAGTGTCGTAGCAAAAGGCTTCGGGCGGCGTCAGATCGCGTCTGCAAATGCCCTATCCGCGTTACAGCGTCGTGATTCCGGCCTACAACGAGAGCAAGCGGATCCCCGCCACGCTGCAGGCAGTGGCTGATTGCGTCCGCGCGCGCGGATGGTCCGCGGAAATCATCGTAGTCGATGACGGCTCGCGCGACTCCACCGCTGATGTCGTTCGCGCCTTTGCTGCCCGCCATTCCGAGGTCCGTCTCATTCAGAATCCCGGCAACCGGGGCAAGGGCTTTAGCGTTCGCAACGGTGTGCTGCGCGCCCTGGGTGAAATTGTTATGTTCACGGATGCCGATCTCTCCGCCCCGATCGAGGAGGCCGAAGGTCTGTTTGCCGCGATCAGCGCCGGCGCCGATATCGCGATTGGTTCCCGATGGCTTGAGCGCACCCGCCAGACGATCCGCCAGCCGCTCTACCGCCAGTTTTTCGGCCGTTGTTTTAATGCTGTTACCCGTCTCGTGATGGGCCTGCCGTTCGCCGACACGCAGTGTGGTTTCAAGGCATTTACGCGTGCTGCTGCGCAGACGGTCTTTCAGCTCCAGACCATCGACCGCTGGGGCTTCGATCCGGAGATTCTGTTCATTGCCCTCAAACGCGGGTTCCGCATCGAAGAGGTGCCGGTGAGCTGGGCCCACGATGAGCGCAGCCGCATCAGCTATCTCAAAGACGGCATGCGCATGCTCGAAGATATTGCTGTCGTGCGTTGGAACGCCCTGCTTGGCCGTTACGGCCGCAATATTGAGCATATTCACCGGCCCAGCCTGGTGAAATAACGCCCTCCGCAAAATTTAACCTCACTAAGTTCGTTCGGCTCCCAAAGCCTAAACTAAAATCCATCTTTTCCCGTCCCTCTTCACAGGTTCTACATTGCTCTGCACGGAATCACTCCGCAGGAGGAACTTCGCATGATGCGCAAACTGGCGCTAGCAGTTTTGTTTTTCGCGCTCAGCTCGGTAGCCGCGCTGGCAGCTGACTTTAACGGCAAATGGACCGCTGAAGTCCAGGGACGGATGGGCACGCAAACCCTCACCTTCGACTTCCATGTCGATGGTTCAACGCTCACCGGCAAAATCACCACGCCGCGTGGCGACACCGATATCACCGACGGCAAGGTGGACGGAGACAACATCTCGTTCACGCAGAAGCTGAGCTTCAACGGCAACGACGTCACCATCAACTACACGGGTAAAGCTGACGGCGACACCATCAAGTTCACCCGCACGGTTGGCGATCGCCCTCCCACGGAATTCGTTGCGAAACGAGGAGACGCCGCACCCGCTCCGCCACAATAACAGTAAGGAACCCGCTTTACCTGTTCTTTTCGGACAAAGAAATCAGGGCGGATCGAGGTCGACGAGAGATCCGGTCCGCCCGGTTGCTCCCGCGCAGCAACCTTCCCGTGCATTAGGCAAAACGGCCCGGATTTTGATAAACTTGAGGTTCTGAGTTCAACTGCAGGAAAGCCACCATGTCCATCCATCCCGTTATGCAGCGCCTGGCTGAGAAGCTCAAGCGCACCGATCTGCCGGAATTTGTTCCCGGCGATCAGATTCGTGTCCAGGTGAAGATCAAGGAAGGCGATAAGGAACGTTTGCAGGCCTTTGAGGGCTTGGTTATCGCCGTCAACAAGGGCCCCCAAGGCACCTTCACCGTGCGCAAGATGAGCTTCGGCCAGGGCGTCGAGCGCATCTTCCCCTTCAACTCCAAGGTCATCGACAAGATCGAGAAGGTCCGCAGCTACAAGGTGCGCCGCGCGAAGCTGTTTTATATCCGCGGACTCCGCGGCAAGGCAGCCCGACTGAAGGAGATCGACCGCGAAACCGGCAAGGTCCGCGTCTAGCCTTC
>JASHVE010000027.1 GCA_030039675.1 Acidobacteriaceae bacterium
CAATCCCTTCTCGGCCACCGGCAGCTTCAGCGCCAATCCATCCGTCAACGCCGAGCACTCGCTCGTCACGCCCTATACGGAGGAGTACAACCTCGCTGTCGAGCACCAGTTCCCGCGTGGCTTCGACATCCGCATTGGCTACGTCGGCCAGCATAACGTAAAGCAGAACAACTACGGCGGCAGTGGCAACTACGCTCCGAACATCAATCTCGCCGATCCGCCCATCGTCGGCTCAACCGTGCAAAGCACGAACCTGCATCAACCCTTCTCGTCGATTCCACTCAACCTCGCTCCAATCTTCCACACCACCATGAACTCGCTGCAGGTGGGCGTGCACAAGCAGTACACGCATGGCCTTGCCTTCGGCGCCGAGTACCAGTGGATTCGCGTGCTGGGAACAGAAAACCTCGAAGATCCATCCGGCGCGCATCCGCAGGACTCTTACGGCCCCATCAGCGGCATCACACCGCAAGTCCTCGAAGTCAACTACTCGTACGCGCTGCCCATCGGCCGGGGCCGCATGCTCTTTGGCGGCGCTGGCGATGTCGCCAACAAATTCATCAGCGGCTGGCAGCTCTCGGGCATTACCGACATCCAGGGCGGCCAGCCCTTCTCCGTCAGCTACACCGCGCCCGGCACGCCCGTAGGACAGGTGAGCGGACGCACCAATCAGGTGAGCAATCCCTACCAGAGCGGCTCTGTCACGGTGAGCGGCACAACCTGCACTCCGCCCGCCGGCGCCAGCGCTTCCACGCACACACGCGCCCAGTGGTTCAATCCCTGCGCCTTCGCTGCACCTCCGCTGGTCACATCGAATGGAGTCACCTACGCAACCTATGGAACTTCACAGTACGACATGCTGCGCGGCCCCAAATTCCAGGACTGGGACATGAGCCTGCAGAAGAACACTACCTGGCACGAGCGCTACAACCTGCAGCTCCGCGCCGACTCCTTCAATATCTTCAACCACCCCAACTTCGGCACTCCGAATGCGGCCATTTCCAACCTTTCCAACGTAGGCACCATCACCGGAACATCGAGTACGCCAAGCTACGAAGCGCGCACCGTGGAGTTCGCAATTAAGTTCAACTTCTAGTGCCGTGTCCACGTAATTCTGTAATCGAACCCTTGAACTTGGGTGCCCCAGGTCTCGATTTTGAGACCTGGGAAAGCACAAAACCAGGTGGACATAGCGATAGGCAAAGATCGCTGGTCCCTCGTGATTGATGATTGCCGTTCGAAAGCTGAGCGCCGAGGAAAACAACGATGAACCGCTCGATCTCTGCTGGAATTGCCTTGTTTTTTTTCGCAGGCGCACTCGCTGCACTACCGGCCTGCGCCGCGCCGCGTCATCCTGACGTGAACTCGCTCAGCAAAGACAGTCGCGAGATCTTCGAAACCTCGATGCAGTGGGGCGACCAGTACTTCGATCCGCAAGCCAATCTTTGCCGCACGCCGCCCTCCCCAGCCTACGCCGAACTCCGCCTGCCTCCGCATCTGATGGTCCGCGAATCCGCCTGGTATGGCCTCGGTCTTCTCTTGCGCGACCAGAAAGGCGACCGCGAGCGCGCCGCCGACATTCTGCGCGTCGTGCTCGCGCAGCAATATCACGAGCCCGACAAAGTTTGGGACGGCACCTTCCGCCGCACGCCCGCCGAACCAGAGCCGGGCGCTAACGCCGTCATGTGGCGCGCTTACGACCCCAACTGGCGCGAGTTCGTCGGCACCACGTTCGCCATCATCCTGCTCGAATATCCCGACCGCATCCCCGCTGACCTCGCGCCCCAGATGATCCGCGCAATCGACGACGCCGTGGCTGGCGAAATGAAGCAGGGCCGCCTCGCGCCCACCTACACCAATCCCGCGCTGATGTATGGCTTCCTCTGGGCCTTCGCCGCCGAGCGCGGCGGCAAACCGGAGTGGCGCGCCCAGGCCCAGCAATGGCAGGACACCGTCTACCGCCTCTACAAGCAGCATGACGCGTTCTTCGAATACAACTCGCCCACTTACGCCGGCGTGGACTTCTTCGCCCTCGCCCTCTGGCGCGACTACGGCTTCACGCCGCAGATGCGCGAGCGCGGCGCCGAGATGGAAGCCGGCCTGTGGCGCGCCACCGCCGATCTCTACAACGCCAACCTGCGTAACATCTCCGGCCCCTACGACCGCTCCTACGGCATGGACATGCAGAGCTACGTCAGCGTCACCGGCCTATGGCTGCGTACCGTGCTCGACGCCGATCAGGCCCCGCTCACCGCGTTTAACCCGCCCGTCGATCACATCGCCGATCTCTGGTTCGTTCCGCCCATCGTCATCCTCGATACCCACATCCCCGACGACGCAATGAAGAGCTTCCGCCGCTTCCAGGGCGAGCACGAGGTCCGCCGTCCCATCGCCGATCAGCGCGTTGCCACCGCATGGATCGGCAAAGATGTCATCTACGGCGGCGAGATCACCGGCCACACCAAAGACGTCGACGCGCACAGCCAGTTCCATCCCGTCACCGTGCAGTGGCAGGCCCCCGGCAAAATTGGTTGGATTCAGCTCACCCGCTGCCCAATGATCGACGCATCGGCGGACAGGCACGGCATCGTCATCTCCGCGAATGGAGACGTCAGCTTCCGCATCAGCGCCCCCGGCGTCACAGCGGCCAACGCAACATCAACGCAATGGACCCTGCCCGGCCTCACCGTCCACATCGACACCGACGCCAAAAACTTCACCGCCGAGCAGCAGGGCCCCTTCGTTGACGTGAATTACAAGGGAATCACCAAGATGACGCTGAATCTCATCCGCCAAGGTGAATGAGATTCTCTTCGCAAAGGACTTGATGCGCCGGGAATCTCAGCGCGCGCCGGACATCGTCTCTTGCTCACCTCTTCGCGAAGGGCTGCTTCTCGACGATCCGCGGCCGGTTGTCCGCCTGCAACTCGCGTGAAACGGCTTCCACTGCGCGAAACACCCGCAGCAGATTTCCACCCAGAACCTTTCTGCACTCCTCAGCCGAGTAGCCGCGCTCCATCAATGCCGCTGTGATCTTCGGAAAATCTGCCGGTGAATTCATCCCTTCCGGCAACTGCCCGAAGACACCATCGAAGTCCGATCCCAGGCCCACATGATCCACGCCTGCCACCTTCGCAATATGATCGATGTGATCGATCAGCACAGAAAACGGCGGCCGCGGAATCCGGTCCATGTAACTGCGCCGGATCTTTGTCTCGTCTTCACAGCGAAACGGCTGTCCGTCAGCCTTCGCTTGCGCTGCCACATCAGCCAACTCCTTGTCGATCTCCGGCTGCATCTTCTTGAGCGCATCGCGATACGCCTGCGATAGAAACGCAGAGAAGAAGTTCACCATCACCACACCGCCCTTCGACTCCGCCCCTCCCGAATTCGCAAGCGCGCGCAGCATCTCGTCTGTCAAATTCCGCGGCGCATCGCACAGCGCCCGCGCGCACGAGTGCGACGCAATCACCGGCGCCCGAGAAACGTTCAGCACACGAAAAAACGTCCGGTCCGACACGTGCGACACATCCACCATCATTCCCAGCCGGTTCATCTCGCGAATCACATCTTCGCCGAGCTCGCTCAACCCATCCTTCGCATGCGGCACGCTCGCATCATCGATATCGCCCGAACTGTCCGCCCACCCATTCGAGTTGTTCCACGTCAGCGTCATGTAGCGCGCGCCCAGCGCGTAGTACTGCCGCAGCACGCCGAGCGAGTCCTCGATGGAGTGCCCACCCTCGATGCCCAAGAGCGCCGCGAACTTTTGCTCCCGGTGCGTCCACTCAA